>JAQBUX010000176.1 GCA_027623795.1 Chloroflexota bacterium | reverse complement strand
GCTGACCGGGATCCAGATCACGGATCGCGGCATCGAGGCGATGCAGGAGTATGTCGCCACGGTTCGGGACATCATCGGTTACGAGATTCCGCTGGCATCGGACCACTTCGGCCATATCGGACTTGAAAGTTGCATCAAGGTCGCACGGGCGTTGGATCAGTTCTCCCTGGCCTGGTACGAAGACATGATCCCCTGGCAATACACGGACCAGTGGAAGAGGCTTGCCGAGTCCTGCACGACGCCCGTCTGCACTGGAGAGGACATCTACCTCAAGGAAGGTTTCAAGCCGTTACTTGATGGCAGGGCGGTTGGAGTGATCCATCCCGATCTTGCCACTTCCGGCGGCATTTTGGAGACCAAGAAGATCGGCGATTACGCACAGGAACGCGGCGTCATGATGGCGCTCCATCAGGCCGGTTCGCCGGTGGTCGCGATGGCGAATGTCCACTGCGCGCTGGCGACCGAGAACTTCATGGCCCTCGAGATGCACTCGGTGGACAACCCGTGGTGGGATGACCTCGTTGAGGGAGTTGGCAAGCCGATCGTCGAGAACGGCTACGTGAAGGCGCCCGAAGGGCCGGGGCTGGGGATCGAGCTCAACGAGGAAGCCGTCAGGGAGCATCTCAGTCGAGGAAACGAGCGGTTCGGCGTCCACGCCGGCATGTTCGAGCCCACCGATGAGTGGGACAGGTTGGACGCCCACGACAGGACATGGAGTTAGCGATGGCCGTGGACAGGCCCGCCGGACCGGCTGGCCTGTCCCGCGCCGGAGTTCGCTCTATGCGGCGATTTCTCCTATCCGGCTCTCGCCCAGCGCTATCCGTACGGCGAGTACGCCAACAGAGCTCCTGAAGTCCGCCCTGATCTGGATTTCGGCGGGGGTGGGGGGAAACTCTCGGCCAATTCCCGTGAGGAACTCGGGAGGTTTCAGGTCGCAACTGTATCCCGCGGTTTCCAGACCCGTGGCGGCGTTTCCGGTAATCATGTTTGCCACTTCGCCGAGCGCCGAGTGGCCAAGTTCGTCTAATTCATAAACCCGTTCAGCGATCATCGCGCTGACAATCCTGAGGGCGTCTTTCTTGCGCAACTCATAGCTCACCCAGCCGACAAGGTCACCGGTGACGCGCACGAGAACGCATACGTCAGACATCGTCTTGCGGTCCCGGCGCGGCATTGCTCCGACGAACTCCAGATCTGTATGGAGTTCGCTCCCCCACACGACCGTCGCGGGAAAAAGGAATGCGTTGACGTACTGTTCTTTCATGAAACGGGGTAACTCGGATTCGAAAATATTCCGCAGTTGAAACGTCGGCTTATCGATCTTCGCCCGCCAGCCGAAACCGGGAAGTGCGGAGATCGCCCATCGGTCAGTGCGGTCCTTATCGACCGCCAACCAGTAGTTCCCATAGGCCGCTACAGCCATCGTTTTTGGGGCTAGGCTAAGGACCTATGCCAGATCAGAAGAAACCGGAGGCGCCTTATGCCGCCCCGGCGTGAACGAATCGGCCATACGATAGAAGGCCGTCGTGCGGTACTCGAGGCCCTGCGGGCGGGAACATCGGTCGAACGCCTGTACGTATTCGAGACATCGGAACGCGGCCCCCAGTTCAACGAAATCCTGGAGCGCGCGTCGGCGCTGTCCATTGAGGTCGTTTTCGCCGGCCGCCGCGAGATAGAGCAACGGGCACGGACGAAGCGTCACCAGGGCGTGATCGCAACCGCGCCGGACCCGCACTACGCGTCGTTCGACGACCTCGTAGCCGCAGCGACGATGCCGGGCCGCAGCGCACTGATAGTGGTACTCGACGGGATAGAAGACCCGCACAACTTTGGCGCTATCGCGCGAACAGCGGACGCCGCCGGCGCCGACGGCCTCGTTATCGCTGAACGGCGAGCGGTCGGCATCACGCCCGGTGCGGTTAGCGCCTCGGCCGGGGCGCTGGAACATGTGTCGGTCGCCCGGGTGGTCAACCTCGCCCGAGCGATGGACCGCCTGCGCGACTCCGGCCTGTGGATCGTCGGACTTGACGGCGGCGGGACGCAACTTCACACGGAGGTAGATTTGAACGTGCCGACCGCGCTCGTCGTCGGGTCTGAAGGCGCGGGTATGTCCCGTCTCGTTCGGGAAAAGTGTGACTTCCTCGTCCGATTGCCCATGTTCGGGGCCGTCGAGTCCCTGAACGCTTCCGTCGCGGCATCGATAATGCTGTACGAGGCAGTGAGGCAGCGGATGGGCGCGGGCCTGAACAAACCCTTGAACAGCCAGGGGGGTTGAAGTCCACAGCTTTTGTGTAGTTCTGCACGGCCGACATGCGGGACTCACGACCGGTGCGATCGTTCTCATACGCCTATCATCCTTGTAAGTTCACAATCAGACGATGGCTAACTTCCGCGCTTATCCGAACCGGAAGAGCGGGATAACGCCCGGCAAGAGAGACACCGGCAGGGGTAACCGCTGATGGGGATTACGAACCTCGCTGATCGAGCGAAGGCTGTTGCCATAAATCGACGCGCCCTGGCGGCGTTCCTGGCTATTTTTACGTTGTTGATCGTGGTCGCGTGTAGCAGCGACGATGCGCCATCGCCGCTCGCTACAGCTGCACCCGACCAGCCGACGGTCGAGGCCGTACCAACGACACCGCCGGTCGCAGAGGTCACGACCGAGCCGGTGGCTCCCCCGACGGTTACCGATACCCCTCCGTCTCGACCCGAGCCGGTGGTTGGAGCGCTTCCGTTCACCGCCGCCCTGGACGGGACTGTGACGATCCTTGAGTGCGAATCGGGCCAAGTAGCAAAATGGGACGGCGTCGCGTGGGCGTGCGCAACCGACTTGACCGCCGAGCCGCCTCCGGTCGTGATCGCGCCCGAAGACGTGTTGTCCCTTCTTGCGTGTGAGCCCGGCCAGATCGTCAAGTGGGACGGAACGGCGTGGGCCTGCGGGGCGGACGACGTCGGCGCACCGACTTCACCGGTGCAACCGGGCGATGTGCTGGCCGGCCTGGCGTGTGAGCCGGGGCAGATCGCCAGATGGAGCGGGGTTGAATGGGCCTGTGCGGCTGACACCACCGGAGCCGTTCCATTCTTCACGGCGTTTCCGTCATCGGTCGTCGTGGACAACGAAGACGCAGTGGGTCAGTACGCTTCTGTCGCGATCGGCTCCGACGATCTCGCCGTAATCGCGTACCACGACGAAACGAACGGCGATCTCAAGGTGGCGCACTGCGAAGACCCGGACTGCACTGCGGCGTCGGAGGTCGTCGTGGATTCCGAGGGGCTGGTCGGCCTGTTCACATCCATCGCGATCGGGACCGACGGCATGCCCCTGATCAGCTATGCCGATTTCAGCACCGGCACCCTCAAGGTGGTGCGTTGTGAAGACGTGGCCTGCGTGAACGCCTCAATCACGAGCGGCAGTCCCTCGGCGACCCAGTACACATCGATAACGGTCGGGGGCGACGGTTTCGGTCTTATCGCGTACTACGACGGGTCCACGCAAAACCTGAACGTCGCTCACTGCCTCGACGCGTCTTGCACAGAGAGGACCGTCAGGATCGTCGACTCCCTGGGTGTCGTCGGTCTTTTCACTTCGATCGTCACCGGGCCGGACGGCTTCGGCAGGATCGCGTACTGGGACGCCACGAACAATCTTGTGAAGACGGCGCGGTGCAACGACGCTGACTGCACTAGTTCGCGGGTCGCCTCGATCGGCCCGGGGCAGTTCCCTTCGATCACGGTCGGCGCAGACGGACTTGCGCTCATCAGCTACTACGAACCGTCCCTGCACAGCCTGGTGACCGCCCACTGCTCGAACACGGGATGTGACGCGACGATCGACTCCACGATCGACTCGCTGGGTGACGTGGGCCAGTACTCGTCCATCACGACGGGTAACGACGGGTTCGGACTCATGAGCTACTACGACTTCAACGCCGGCAATCTGAAGGTCGCCCGTTGCGCAAACGCAATCTGCACCGAGGCGCATGTAACGATGCTCGACTCGACGGCGAACGTCGGACGTTTCAGTTCCGTCGCAGTGGATAGCGACGGGATCGCGCTGATCGCCTATTCCGACACCACCAACGGTGATTTGAAGGCGCTTCGGTGTGGAATCGGAATCTGCAAAGACCCGGTCGCAGGCCCTGATGCGGTCGTGTTCGCCCGGGCGTCGGCCGCCGGCGAAGCCACCGCCATCGCCACCTGCCCCACCGGCGGCTACATCACCGGTGGCGGCGGGGAGTCCGATTCCCTGCTGCGATCGAACGCCCCTGCGACCGCCACTTCATGGAAAGCGGTCGGATTCGACCCGGCTGACGCCGTGGTGACGGTAACCGCATGGGCGATCTGCGCCGGTCCAACGAAGTAGTTGAAGACGGGCGCGGCAGGCGCGGCGGTGACACGGTGTGGAAGCAGCGGCCCCCTGGCCGCCCACGCTAGAGCCGAAGCGGAATGCAAGACACCGCGGGCTTCAACTGCGCGGCCCGGTATCCGCTGCAAATGTCGGGCCTGGTCGCATTCCCGGAGTTAGAATCCGGGTGCCGCGCTTTCGGCGGCCGTAATCCCCGAACCAGGAAATCCCAAACACGACCTCCGCCACACCAACTACCAGCGACTCTTACAGATGGCTGGCGTTCACCACGGTTGCGGTCGGCCAGTACACGACGGTAATCGGCAATTCTGGCACGGCCATCGCGTTGCCGAGCATCGCCAACGAACTGGATCTCGACCTTGCGGTGGCCTCGTGGGTGATGGTCGCGATGGCACTTACCATCAGCGCCGTACTCCTCCCGATGGGCCGGCTCTCCGATATCGCCGGCCGCAAGCGCGTATACGTAGCAGGACTGCTCGTCATGTCGGCCGGGGTGGCGGTGAGCGCCACGTCGCAGAACCTGCCGATGCTGCTCGTCGGGCGCGTGATCGAGGGATTCGGCGCAGCGATGGTTATGACGGTAGCCGTTGCGATCATCACATCCGTTTTTCCCGCCCATGAGCGTGGCAAGGCGCTCGGCATGAACATGTTCGTCATCGGACTGGGCGCCGTCAGCGGCCCTGTCATCGGCGGCGGGCTGGTCGATATTTTCGGGTGGCGCGCCATTTTCGTCGCCACAGGCAGCGTCACGCTTTCCGGCTCGCTGTTGGCGCTAATCGTCCTCGACGAACGCCGTGTCGGCGCGGGCGTCTCGATCGCAGGCGGAAAACTTGACTGGCCGGGCATATTCGCCTCTACCTCCGGGCTTGCGACGCTGATCCTCGCTCTGACAAACGGCAACCGCCTGGGCTGGGACTCTCCGTATATCATCGGCGGCTTCATCGCGTTTGCGGCTCTGTTCGCGTGGTTTTTGCGCTGGGAGGCGCGCGCCGCCTCGCCGATGATCGACCTCTCGATCTTTCGCGTGCAGCAGTTTTCGTGGGCCGTGGCGGGCCGTTTCCTGGGCTTTCTGATGAACGGGCCGACGAACTTCTTGATGCCGTTCTACTTGCAGGAAGTGACCGGACGCAGCGCCAGCCAGGCCGGGTTGATCAGCACACCATTGCCGATCACGATGGCCATAGTCGGCGCTCTCGCCGGGCTCTGGTCAGACCGATTCGGCTTCCGAACGTTCATGGTCGCCGGCCTCGGGCTGCAGCTCGGTACCCTGGCGACGTTCTCGACATTTGATCAGTCCACGCCCGTAACGGTGATCCTGCCGACGATGTTCGTCCATGGCCTCGGCTCTGGACTGTGGATGGCGCCAAACATGTCGGCCGCAGTCGGCGCGGTGCCCAGATCCGTGTACGGTGTCGCCGCGGCGTTCTTGAACCTCGTCCGTAACACCGCAAACGTGATGGCAGTAGCCGTGGCCGCGGCGATCGTGGCGGGCGTGATGATCTCAAGAGGCGTCGGCGCTGACCTGGACACGGTTTCCGACGACCCGTCCGGGCCAGCAGGAGACGCTTTTGTGTCCGGCATGCACATCGTGTTCCGCGTCCTGATCTTCGCGGGCGTGCTCGCGATCATTTCAGGGATCATGGCAGGGAGACACGCAGTGCGATCCGGGCGCATCGAAAATGACAGACCGGCGGCGCTCGCCTCATCCGGCGACGCCGACTGAGGATAAACTTCTCCGGCGGTCCGCATTGGACCGCATTGACTGACCTTTCACGACCGAATGGGGAGCAGCGAATGGGTAAGCTCGACGGCAAGATTGCGATCATCACCGGCGGCGGGACCGGTATAGGCCGCGGGATCGCCGATGCGTTCGTCTCGGAAGGGTGCGCGGTCGTGATATCCGGACGTCGAGCCGAGGTGCTGGAGAAGGCAAAGGGCGAACTCGAGGCGGCGGGCGGCGCC
>JAQBUX010000175.1 GCA_027623795.1 Chloroflexota bacterium | reverse complement strand
TGCAATCACATCGCTGTTGGATTCCGTCTGAGCGACGATCCCGGCGGCGGCCAGCAGCACACCGAACAGCGCCAGGGCGAGTACGTCGTCAAACGCAACAATCCGGAGCAGCAGCGTCGTGAAATGACCGCGCGCCCGGTACTGGCGCACGACGTCGACAGTGGCTGCGGGCGCAGTCGCGATCGCTATACCCGCAAGTACCAGCGCTGTCTCCAGCTCGATACCGGCGATCCACAGGCCGGCTCCGACCGCCACCGCGGTGGCGAGCGCCTGCACCGTTGTGATCCCGATCAGCTGCCGGCCGCTGCGTTTGACCCGGTGCCACTCGAACTCGGCGCCCAGTAGAAAGCCGATCATCACAAGGGCCAGATCGGCGACGATCGGAAACCATGCGTCGCGATCATCGGGAAGCAGGTCGAGCGCTGACGGACCGACCACGATCCCCATTATGAGAAGCAGCGTGACGCGCGGGACCTCCGTCCTGTGCCCCACCCGCGTCGCCAGCAGTCCGAGCAGGAGCAAACTGCCGAATACAAGGAGGGCCTGCGCCGTGTGGTCGAGGTGCGGCATCGTCCGTCACGTTCCCGGGCGTCGTTGAGCAACGCGGTCCCGACCTTGAGTATCGGGCTCAGGCGTCCAAAATGACGACGGCGAAACTGATAATCATGTGATTTCGCGGAGCCCCGACGCGGTTGAGGGTGACGGACGGTGTGGCCGGATCACTTCGGCGGTCGCGACGCATCCGGGCCAGGTAGCGTCGACCGGGCGTTCAAGAGGCCCCCTGTCGTCGCCACAATGAACGGCACGGTGTAGGTCAGCGGTATCTTCCACGCCATGGCCCTGTACAGGTCTCCGGACACGATGAAGTCGCCCTGGTTGATGCCGGTGACGACCGTGCCGACGATAGCGGCGACGATGAGTGAGCGTTTCAACATCGGTCGAAACCGCAGCGCACAACGAAGGCAATGCGGGACGCGCCGCCCAGCCGCCCGCAACGCGTATGCAGAATTCGGCAACACGCGGCCGCAGCGGTCACAACCGGTGATTTCAGGTCGTTCTGCCGTGGTCACCCGAGCGAATCCGCCTTCATCCCTCAGATCAACTTTCTGGAATTTTGTGAAGCGTCCGCCGACCAGCCACTCCGGGACGTGGATGTTACCGGCGCTGTCCATCGCGACTCCTTGAGGGCCGTTGAACAAACCCGGCCGCAGCGCTTCGTCGGGAGGACGAACCGGTACGCCCATATCGTCCAGCGCGTTTGCCGGCGGGGCCGTTCGAAAACGGCCTCATTCTCGCCCAGATATCCGACAAGGAGCGGAGGCCACATCGACTGGCCCGACGTGAGTCGTGCAGCACAGGATTCGCCAGCAGCTCTGCAGGTTTCGTTATGCGGCCAGCGGGCGACGACGCGCCCTCACTCGCTTCCGGGCGATTCTGCGTGCGACGTGGGCGGCGCCAAACGACCCCACGATCACCACTCCGCCGCCAACGGCGTCGAGAAAGTAGTGATTCCCGGTAACGATGATTGAGAACAGCATCAGGGAGGGGTACACGATCCCAAGTACGCGGAGGACACGACTCCCGGTGTTGAAGAACACCACCCCGAAAAGCACGCTCCATCCGAAGTGGAGGCTGGGCATGGCGGCGAACGCGTTGTAGTAGTCGGCGACCTCCGCGCTCGCATAGAACGAAGGCCCGAACGAAGCAACGGTATCCACGAACTCACCCGTCAGCATTCGCGGCGGAGCCAGCGGAAACAGGGCGAAGGCCGCGAGCGCGAAAACGAACGAGAGTAGAACCACGTTGCGGTAGTACCGGTAACGGTGACGCGACTTCACATACATGATTACGGAGGCGGTCACGATAATCGGGTAAAAGGTGAGGATGTAGGCCCAGTTAAAGAACACGACCAGAGCGTCGGCGCTGTCGATCGTCCAGCGTTGCCATGCGGGTTCCCAGAAAACGCCCAGGCCCCTCTCCAGCTCGACGATACGCTCGGCGTTGTCGAACGCCACGCTGCTGATGTCGCCGGAGATCCACCACCGAACAAGCATGTACGTGAGGTAGGCGCCGCCGACAAGGGCCAGCTCTGCCACATGGGGCGCGACGGCGCGGGTCGCGGTCAGACTTCCGGAAGTCACCGGTCTAGCGAAGTCACCAATTCTGTGCAACGGAATCGCCCGGGAATACAAGACCCTGACACCCTCTAACCTAAAAATTGCCCAAGGAATCCTATCACCGGCCAATTGTCACAGGCGACCTATTCTCGCGACGTGATCGCCGCCGCCGCCGACCGTTTCGGCGACTCATTTTGGCCCTGATAGTGCCTTCACCGGCAGACCGCCTCGTCAGGCGAGCTTAATCGTCGGCCGGCAACCGGGCTTCTTGAGGAGGTCGGTTGGACCGTTCACACGCCGCCACCGGTCACTGCGACGGGGCGTTCTCTTGGGGGTGGTTATAAGGACTACACGCCGGGGGTATCACGGGGGATGGGTCGACAACATCGAATTTCGTCCACATCCGCAGCCGGGATGCCGCACAAGTGTTAACCGCAACTCACCGTGGGCGTCGCACCGCTGACCTCCGGTTTATTCGATGCAATTCTGAAAGTTCAGTCGGGTTCGCTATCCCCGATACGCGCCCGCCCGCCGCACCCGACACTCACTTCCTCAGCTACCGTCCGTCCCCGTCCTTTCAAGGAGAATTGGATGCAAAGAGCCGTTCGACGACCCGGACCCGCACCGGCGCGCGGTCCCGCGGGAAGAAGGCCATCGGCCGGGCGGACGGCGCCCCGGCGCACGACGGGGACACGACCGGCCGGCCGGCGGCCCTTACGCCCCCACGACGGACGAACCGCAGTGTTCGTCGCCGGTTCTGACACTCTGCACCGGTTCGTCGCATCCCGGTTGTCCGGTCGGGCCGAGATCTGGGTCGCAAACGTCCTCTCAGCGCGAGATCATGCCAGGGGAACCGTGTTCCGCATGAAGCCGGACGTGACGGTGGTGGATCTTGACCCGGTGTGGAATCCGTCAGGCTTGCCACTGGCACGGGGCGTCACCGAAGCCTGCCCGTCAGCACATGTCATCCTCGTGGCGCCGGACGGCTACATGCACGGTGAATTGATATCGACCGCCGCACGGGAATCTGGGTGGTCGGCGTTGATCCGCCGAAAGGGTGACACGGGAGAACGTCTAATGAAGGCGATCGTTGCCGGTTTGGGCGCCGGAAGCTGGATCGACCCGGACCTGACCGCCACCGGTCGCGGGAGGCCGGTTACCGGCGGGGACTCGTTGTCGGCCGACGGAAAGCGTCAGATGGAATCAGATCGCATGGACGTCCGGCAGCGCGTCGGCGCAAACGGTTCGGGGGAGACAAACGAGGTCGACGAGTGGAGAAATCGCGCCCGCAAAGGTATGGGAAGTTAGCCCGACCTTACGGCCACCGCGTCGGCGGAAAGCTGGCAGCACGCGCTCGGCGAATATCTCCAGTTGTTCCGGCTGGTCGTAGAACGCAAGGAGTTACCCTCACTGCGGGCGTCGCAGCCGAAACCGTGGTGAAGCGGGCGCGTTTAGATGTGGGACAAAACATCGGACTGTCGGTGTTTGGCTGCGATCGGGCATTACAATCGGGCGTCGTTGAGGCCCGTTGCGAAACATCAGGCCGGGCGTGCGCTTGAAATTGATCCTGTGATAGAGGGCGCTATTGACAGAAGATCCGAAGCTCGGCGAGGGGAGGGACGGGCCTTTCGCCGGTCTGCTCGCCATGGTGCAGCGGCTCGAATGGGCCGGCGCTGTAGAAGACGGAGCCCCCACTTGCCCGATATGTGGAGCAGCCGGCCCGGGCAGTGATCACGTCAAGACTTGCGATCTGAAGTTGGCGCTCGATGCCACCACGAATCGCGACCGTTGGTCGTGGTGTCGCTGCAAAGACTGTGAGTGCCCGAACCGGGTCGACCCCGCGCACATCAGTACCAGTTGCCAGGACTGTGCCGGCGACCTGCATTTTTCGGAGCGCGAAACTCCGGACGCCTGAGATCCGGACTACCGACCCACCCCGCGGAATACCGGCGAGATGCAGCGCCACTTGGAGTCAACGGAACGCCGGCAGGACGCGTTCAGCGAATATCTCCAGTTGTCTCGGCTGGTCGTAGGACGCAAACCGGACGATCACTTCGTCGGCCCCTGCGGCAACGAATCGTTGGATCCGCTCGATGACGCCGTCCGCGTCTCCGTAGGGTCCCCAGCGGTCTCCCCAGAAGTTGAGCCCGTAGTAGTCAGTCACCCAGCGCACGCCCTCTTCCTTACCGCGCTCGGCGTCCGGGTCAAGATTGACCGTCATGTAGTAGACCGACGACATGTCGCCCGGCGAGTGGCCCAGCGACATCGCCTCTTCCGCCACGCGTTGCCGCACCGCGGCGAACTCTTCCGGCGTGTCTGATATGGATATGATCCCGTCGGCGAGTTTCGCAGCACGCACCGGCTGCCGAGACCGGCCCTCCCCGGAATGTGTCCCCAACAAGATCGGGATACCCGGACGCTGCCTCGGCCGGTAGCCGAGACTTACGGCTTCTAGATCGAAGTGCTCCCCGTGGAAAGTGACCGGCTCCCCGGACCAGAGAAGGCGCATTACCTCGACCATTTCCTCCATCCGTGCGGCGCGTGTCCGTCGATCAACGCCGGAAGTGACCCACTCGTTTTGTTGCGACTCGGTGAACGCACCTCCGACGCCCATCGCCAGCGTGAGGCGTCCCTCCGACAGCAGATCTACCGTCGCAGCGGTCTGCGCCAGCAACACCGGGTGCCTGAGGGCAGCGAGCAAAACGGACGTACCAAGGCGCACCCGCGAAGTGGCGATGGCGACGGCGGCCAGCGCAGCCATCGGCTCCAGCCTCGGCTTGGCGAATAAGCTGTCCCCGACCCAGACCGAATCGACACCGGCGTCTTCCGCAAGCCGCGCCATCTCAACGATGTGGAGCGCGTCCGGCGCGTCTCCATCTGCGAGCACTACACCGCGTGTGGGCAGCACGATACCGAGTCGCGGCCCCGCTCCCGCTGCTTGCTGAGTCATTCAGTCGCCTCACTCACAGGCATAGACATTTCGAGCCCGGCCTCGCGCAACTCGGCGTCCAGTCCACGCCACAGCCCCGGTTCAACGCGCAAAAGCTGTTCAAGATCCGCGGCCGTATCGATATCCAGACCCAACCTCTCTGAACGATGCACTACGTGGTCAATCCCCAGCTTATTTGCCTGCTCGATGTGACGGTTGAAGCTGGCTTCTCCAAGTTGTGTCGTGAACGGCGTGGTTAGATCGACCAGCAATGCGTTTGTGCCATCGTCCGCCAGGTCCGGGGCGAGCGCCAGCGGAAAGCCGTCGACTGAGGCGAGGAATCCTTCGAGGTCGCCGGAGGTGACAAGCGGCAGATCCGCCGGAAGGAATAGACCGAACCCTGGCCCCTGTCCAGCCGCTTCCGAGAACGCCGCGCGAAGACAGCCGTTCAAACCGGCGCCGGGGTCTTGTCGCCAGCCTGCGCCAAGCTTAGTGCTGGCCCGTCTGACTGCGCTGTCGCCGCCATATACGACGACATCTTCGATCCCCGGCGCACCAACGGCAGCTACTAGAACGCGCGCCAACATCCCGAGCGAAAGCAGACGCCGGCGCCCGTCTTCAAGCGAGGGAGCAAGACGCGACTTCCCCTCGGTGATCGGCTTCATCGGCACGATCGCCCGGACTCGTCTACCCGTCAGACCGGCACCCCCGCTGTGTCACATACAGCCGATGCCAGCGCGATCTTGTCCGAGTCGTTGGTCATGAGCGTCTCGGTCACAAGCACGGTGTATCCGAGCGCTTCGACCGCATCCCTGCTCGCTTCGTCCACGGTATCCATCACGAAATGCGTCGCCAATCCCGAGTAATGCTCGGCTACGGCAAGCGCGCTCGGTGGCTTGTCCGCCAGGGTCTCGAAGATCCGCGCCGCCGGACCTTTCACAGCGCGTCCGCCGATTATCGGGCTAACGACCACGCGTGGCGCACCGGCGGCAGCAATCAAGCCCCGAATGCCCGGCAAGGAGAGTATCGGGTCGATGCTCAGAAACGGGTTTGACGGGCAAAACACGATTGCGTCAGCGCTTCTCAGAGCTGCCTTGAAAGCCGGCGCCAGCCTCGCCGAATCCGCGCCGTCAAACCGTAGTCCGCGCACCTCTGGCTCCGCGCGCCGCCGAACAAAGTACTCCTGGAACGACATCTCGCCGTCATCAGATTCGACGATAGTCCGGACCGGGTCGTCGCTCATCGGGACGACCGGATGTTCCACGCCCATCCGACGGGCCAGGTCAAGCGTGACCTCGGATAGCGTCATCCCGCCTCGCAG
>JAQBUX010000174.1 GCA_027623795.1 Chloroflexota bacterium | reverse complement strand
CCGGAAGGTGGCGCGCGTCAGGCTGACCAATGGGATCGAGGTCACCGCCTACATAGGCGGAGAAGGCCACAACTTGCAGGAGCATTCTGTCGTCCTCGTAAGGGGCGGTCGTGTGAAAGACCTCCCCGGTGTTCGTTACCACATCGTCCGTGGCGCGCTTGACACGTCGGGCGTCGACGACCGGCGCCGGGGCCGCAGCAAGTACGGCGCGGTGAAGCCTCAAGGTTAAACATGCGGGTCGGTCGCTCCGAAAGCGATCCGGCTTGACCACCCCGACATAACGGGTCAATTACCGTCCAGACAGGACGCCGGACCCAACAAAGTCGGGGTTTTTGGTGGAAAGGAAATAACGCTTCCGGCAGGCGGATGCCCGGTCCAGAATCTCCAGACGCAGATCCCCTAGATATTCAGGGATCTTCAGGGACACGAGACAAGACCGGGCACCGGACGGAAAGTGGACTAACGATGGCAAGGCGAAGGCGCGCAGTACGGCGGACAATCGACCCGGACCCGCGTTTTGGAAACGTGGAACTGGCGCGGTTCACGAACCGCTTGATGAAGGGCGGCAAGAAGACGGTGGCGCAACGCGCCGTCTACAGCGCTCTTGACCTCCTTGAGAGCGAGACGAACCGGCCCGGGCTCGAGGTTTTTGAGCAGGCGGTCCGCAACGCGACGCCGATGCTCGAAGTCAAGCCGCGCCGCGTGGGCGGCGCTACATATCAGGTACCGACAGAGGTGCGGCCGGAACGCCGTGTCTCTCTCGCCATGAGGTGGCTGATCACGGCGGCGCGTGCTCGCCAGGGTGCGCCGATCTCAAGACGTCTTTATAACGAACTGCTCGATGCGTCTCGGGGGCAAGGCGCAGCCGTGCGGCGGCGTGAGGAACTGCATCGAACGGCGGAGGCCAACCGGGCCTTCGTCCACTACCGCTGGTAGTAAGACCAATTTAATAACCGGGGGGTCGACGACTCCACCGGCAATAGTGCCGGGGAGCATGGGCTTAACGCGAATGGCTACCAATGTGGCTTCCAAAGCATCTTCACAAGTAGATCTAAAAAAGATCCGCAACATAGGGTTCATCGCCCACATCGACGCCGGCAAGACGACGGTGAGTGAACGCGTCCTGTTCTTCACCGGCGGTACTTACAAGATCGGCAACATCGATGAAGGCACCACAGTGATGGACTTCATGGAGCTTGAGCGCGAGCGCGGAATCACGATCGGATCGGCGGCCACGGCCACGGAGTGGAAGGGCTATTCGATCAACATCATCGACACGCCCGGCCACGTCGACTTTACCGCCGAGGTAGAGCGTAGCCTTCGCGTTCTGGACGGCGGCGTGGTGATTATCGACGCCGTCGCCGGAGTGCAACCGCAGTCGGAGACCGTCTGGCGGCAGGCCAACCGCCACTCGGTGCCGCGGCTTGTCTTCGTCAACAAGATGGACCGCGCCGGCGCCAGCTTCCTGAATGCGGTCGAGTCGGTCGCAAGACGGCTCGACGCCAACCCGGTCCCGATACAACTCCCGATCGGAGCTGAATCAGGGTTCCTCGGCATCATCGATCTTGTCGAGCGGAAGGCGTGGGTCTACGAGTCCGAAGAGGCCGTCGAGGCGGTCGAGGCTCCGATCCCGGCCGACATGGAGGCAGACGTCACCGCTTACCGTGCCCACCTCGTAGAAAAGGTGGCTGAGACGGACGAAGACCTGCTGATGTCCTACCTCGGCGACGAAGAGATTTCAAAAGAGAGGCTCATCGTCGCGTTGCGCCGGGCGACGATCGATCTGAAGATCACGCCGGTACTTTGTGGGACGGCCCTCAAGCACCGCGGCATTCAGCCGTTGCTGGACGCCGTCATCGCCTACCTGCCATCCCCCGTGGACATTGAGGCGGTTAAGGGCATTGATCCCGCGGACGGCTCTGAGATTACCCGGCAGGCGTCGCCAGACGAGCCGGTTAGCGTCCTTGTTTTCAAGGTCGTCTCGGACCAGCACGTAGGTCGGCTGGTGTACCTGCGCGTTTATTCCGGCGTACTTGAATCCGGCGCCACCCTCTACAACCCGCGCAGTCGATCACGTGAACGCATCGGTCGGCTCTTGCGAATGCACGCCGACCGTCGTGAAGAGATTTCATCCGCGGGTCCGGGCGAGATTGTTGTGGCTATCGGCCTGAAGGACGCCTTCACCGGAGACACGCTGGCATCCAACGCCGACCGCATAATTCTTGAGTCGATCGAGTTCCCTGAACCAGTGCTCTCGGTCTCAGTCGAGCCGAAGACGCGGTCCGATCAGGAAAAGATGGACATCGCGCTGGCAAGGCTTGCGGACGAAGATCCTACACTGCGACTCAGTACTGACCAGGAGAGCGCGCAGGTCGTGCTCGCCGGGATGGGCGAGCTTCACCTGGATGTGATCGTGGAGCGGATGCGGCGCGAGTTCGGCCTCGACGTTAACGTCGGCACACCGCGCGTCGCCTATCGTGAAACTATTACGCGTGTCGCTGAAGCACAGGGACGGTTGATACGGCAGACGGGTGGCCACGGCCAGTACGGCGATTGCACCCTTCGGCTGGAGCCGCTCGCTATTGGCGAGGGCGTCCAATTTGAGTCCGAGATCACCGGTTCAACGCTCCCAAGGGAGTACTACCGGCCGATAGAACAAGGATTCCGAGAGGCCGCGGCAAACGGAGTTCTGGCCGGTTATCCGGTCACGGACATCAAGGCGGTCCTCACGGACGGCTCGTACCACGACGTCGATTCGTCCGAGATGGCGTTCACGATCGCCTCGTCCATGGCCTTCAAGGCTGCGGCGCAAAGAGCTGGCATGGCGCTGCTCGAACCGATCATGAAGATAGAAGTAATCACCCCCTCCGAATTCCTTGGAGACGTGCTCGCGGACCTGAACTCAAGGCGGGCACAGGTACAAAATATGGAAGGCCACAGCGACACTCAGGTTGTAACGGCCTTTGTTCCGCTGGCGGAAACCTTCCGCTACGCGACCGATCTCCGATCCCGCACGACGGGCCGGGCATCGTTCGTGATGTCGCTCGACCACTACGACAAAGCCCCGCAGAGCATCGCCGCCCTGGTCGCCTCAGGCAAAGCCTAAGCAGGACCGGACCCTCACCACCTGGTGGGGGTCCTTTCACGTCAAGACAAGACCGAAGGAAATATGCCCGGACAAAAAATACGGATCGTGTTGAAGGCTTTCGATCACCGAGTGCTCGATCAGTCTGCGGCTCAGATCGTCGAGACGGCGGAGCGTACCGGGGCGAACATCGCCGGACCTGTTCCGCTTCCGACATCTATTCGTCGATTCTGCGTGATCCGGTCCCCACACATCGACAAACGATCGGGTGAGCATTTTGAGCTACGCACGCACAAACGGTTGATTGACGTTTACGAACCGACCTCCAAGACGATCGACGCCATGACCCGGCTTAGCCTCCCGGCCGGCGTCGACATCTCGATAAAGCTGTAGACAAGCGCCAGAGAACGAGAACAAATCTACGATGGGAATCCAGGGCCTTCTGGGCCGCAAAGTCGGAATGACCACTCTGTACCACGAAGACGGAACCGTGGACGCCGTGACGGCGATCGAGACGGGGCCGTGTGTCGTGACGCAGGTGAGGACTGACACACGTGACGGCTACGAGGCCGTCCAGGTCGGGTTTCTGAACGCGAACCGCCTGAACAAACCGGCGGCCGGCCATCAGCTGCGGTCCGGTGGAAGATTTCGCCATCTTCAAGAGTTCAAGGCGTCCGACCTGAGCGAGTTCGAGGTCGGTCAGTCGCTCGACGCCGGCGTATTCGTGGTCGGCGAAACGGTCAGCGTGTCCGGCAAGACGCGCGGTCGCGGTTTCGCGGGCGGCGTTCGTCGGCACGGGTTCGCGGGCGGTCCCAAGACACACGGTCAGTCAGACCGGCACCGGGCGCCGGGGTCGATCGGCGCTGGCAGCTCGCCGGGCAGAGTCTGGAAGGGCACGCGCATGGCGGGCCACATGGGCAACAGCAAGGTCACCACGCGCGGCCTCAAGGTCGTCATGGTTGATCCTGAACGCAATCTCGTCATGGTCCGCGGTAGCGTCCCCGGGGCGCGGAACGGCCTGCTGCGGATCGAACGAACGAAGGAAAACTACTAGGCCGGCGGGCGAAAATCCGCGGCACTTAGATTTGAATCATCTTGGAACTTGAAACAAAAAATATGGCGGGCGAATCGGTCGGCACCATCGAGGTCTCTGACTACATTTTCGCGGAACCGATGAACGGCCCACTGCTACACCAGGCCGTTGTGGCCCAGCAGGCGAACCGTCGGCAGGGTACGCACAGCGCCCGCACCCGCGGGCAGGTCGTCCACTCTAACCGCAAGCTCAGAGCACAGAAACACACCGGACGCGCAAGACTGGGCGATGCCGGGAACCCGGGGCTCCGGGGCGGTGGCGTCGCCCACGGCCCACATCCGCGGGACCACTCAAAGCGTCTCCCGATTCGAATGCGCCGAAACGCTTTGCGGATCGCCCTGTCAGACAAGGTCAGGCACGGATATATCACGGTCCTTGAGGAGTTGTTCGTCGACGACCCGAGTACCCGCGTCCTTGTGGACATGGTGGCGGCGCTGGGCATAGCCGGCACGACCCTCATCGTCACGACCGAGCCGACTTCAGACCTCCGCAAATCCGCGAAAAACCTCCCCGGTGTCAACACAATGGCCTCCCGGCTTCTCAGTCCGCTTGAAGTGACCCGAGCTCGCAATATCGTGATCTCCAGGCACGCCATGGAGAGGATCGAGGAGATCTGGGGCCACCGCACGTTGAAGCCAGGACGGGCGTCGGGTCTCGAACAGGAAGTGGGTGCGCCGGCATGAGCCTCTTCGACGTGTTAATTCGGCCGATCGTTACGGAAAAAAGTACTTTGCTACAGGAAAGCGGCAAGTACGTTTTCCAGGTACAGCGCAAGGCCAACAAGGCTGATGTAAAGGCTGCGGTCGAAAAAGCGTTCGGCGTGATCGTACTGGACGTCAACACCATGAAGATCAAGGGCAAGAGCAAGCGTTACGGGCCACGACCCGTGAGCAGGCCCGACTGGAAAAAAGCGGTCGTCACGTTACAAGCGGGCGACACTATCCAACTGTTCGAGGGCGCCTAGATGCCGCTTAAAAGATACAAGCCGACCTCTCCGGGCCGTCGAAATACCGTCCTCTCGGACTTCTCCGAGATCACCAAGACAAAGCCGGAACGGTCATTGCTGGCTCCGCTTCGCAAAAAAGGCGGACGTAACAACACCGGCCGAATAACAGTTCGCCACCGGGGTGGCGGACACAAGCGACGCTACCGGATTATCGACTTCGAGCGGACGCGCCGCGACGTCCCCGCCAACGTGATCGCGATCGAGTACGACCCGAACCGCTCAGCGCGCATCGCTCTCGTTCAGTTTCACGACGGGCCAAAGGTTTACATGATTGCGCCGGACGGCATCGGGGTTGGCGCGACGCTAATCGCCGGCGACACCGTCGCCGTAGTCCCCGGCAACGCGCGAAAACTAGGCACGTTGCCTACCGGCACGTATGTCCACAACATCGAGATCCAACCGGGCAAAGGCGGAAAGATGGTCCGCTCTGCCGGTACCGTCGCCCAGGTGATGGCGCAAGAAGACAAGTACACGCAGATACGCCTCCCCTCGGGCGAGGTACGCCGGCTCCTGTCAGAGTGCATGGCAACCGTGGGCCAGGTCGGCAATCTGGACCACAAGAACCAGAAACTCGGTAAAGCCGGACGCAGACGTCACCGTGGCTTCCGGCCGACTGTGCGTGGCGCCGCTATGAACCCGTACGATCATCCCCATGGCGGCGGCGAGGGGCGCGTCGGGATCGGCATGTCACACCCGAAGACACCGTGGGGCAAGCCGGCATTGGGTCCGCGCACCCGGCGAAACAAAGTGGGCGACAAATTGATCGTCCGCAGGCGATACCAGCGGTAATCGTTTAACCGCGATACAACAGGATAAAAATGTCACGCTCCATCAAAAAAGGGCCGTTCGTAGAAGAGAAACTGATGCAACGCGTCCGGCGCGCCCAGCGCGGTTCGTCACGGAACGTCATCCGGACATGGTCGCGGGCTTCTATGATCATGCCCGAGATGGTTGGCCTGACGATCGGCGTCCACGACGGCAGGCGGCACATTCCGGTGCTGATCAGTGAGAACATGGTCGGCCACCGGCTCGGCGAATTCGCGCCGACAAGGACCTTCCGCGCCCATGCCGGCCGTTCAGACCGAACGACGATGGTCCGATAACGGACGGTCTTCGCCAAACTACGGAATACAAGACAGATAGATAGAGACGATGGCAGTCAGGGCATATAACAAAAGCGTGGGCATCTCGGCCTTCAAA
>JAQBUX010000173.1 GCA_027623795.1 Chloroflexota bacterium | reverse complement strand
AGGACCGTCGTGTTCTCGAGTCACCAGCTTGACCTCGTGGAGGACATCGTTGATGACGTCGTCGTCATCGACAAGGGCCGCGTCGCGCTGTCGGGTGCGCTCGCGGAACTTCGAGTCGCGTCGCCGTACCGTTTCCTGCAGGTGGCGTTTGCGGGGACGCCTCCAGATTTTGCGAAGTTGAACGCCGCCGCCGATGTCGAACTCATCTGGCGGCGTGACGGCGAGGCGCGGTTCCGGACGTCAAGGGACCGCGATCCGGTCGAGTTTTTCGCCGCGTTCCGTGAGGCGGGCCGCGTAGAACACTTCCGATTCGAGCCGCCATCGCTCTCGGACATGTTCATGGAAGCGGTCGAGCAGTGAGGTTAAAGTTCTCGAGGCGAACCTGGCTCGTTGCGAGACGTGAGGCTGTTGAGCGCGCCCGGTCACGTGCGTTCAGGATATCGACGGCCGTGCTTCTTGTGTTGGGACCGCTCGGTGTGGTGGCAGGCCAGGTCGTTCCCGACCAGGTCCAGGGCGGTCCGGCCAAGCTTGCGGTCGCCGGCGAGTTTCCGGCCGGGACCTTTGATGCGCTGGCTGAGACGGCCGCAGCGATCGATCTTGAGTATGAGTTGCAGGAGTTTGGGTCCGCGGATCAGGCGGAAGCGCAGCTTGCGGACGGGAAGCTGGACGCCGTCCTCGTGGACGGCAAGACCCTGTTGTTTCGCACGGATGCGGACTCCGAGATCGTGTTCGCGATGAACGCCGCTGTCCGCGCTGCGAACCTGCCGGCCCAGATCGACGCGCTCGGCCTGACGCTGGAGGACGTGGCGGCGCTGATTTCACCCGAGCCGCTTGGAGTACGGATATTGGAGCCGCCGGACGAGGACGAAAAGCTTCCCGAGGCGGTTGCGTTCATCGGGATAGTCGTCCTTTATGGGGCCATAGTCCTGTACGGCCAATGGGTGTTGCTGGGTGTGATCGAGGAGAAGACGAGCAGGGTCGCAGAGGTGCTGCTGGGCGCCGTGCGGCCGACCGAATTGATGGTCGGCAAGGTGGCGGGGAACTTGATGCTCGCGCTGGTTCAGATGGCTATGGGGGCTGTGTCTGGAGCGATCGCCGTGTCGCTTATCGCGTCTTCTGTAGACGTGCCATCGGTGGCGTTATCGGGCGCTGTGGTGACATTGGTCGCTATGGCGATGGGCCTGGTTTTTTACGCCTTCGCGTATGCCGCGGCGGGCGCAACCGTATCCCGGCCGGAGGATGCAGCGTCCGCTGCCATGCCGATCGTGATGGTGTTGCTGGCAGTTTATCTGTCTTCATTGTTGGTCGTCGTAAAAAAGCCAGATTCGGTCGTATCGGTCGCTCTGTCGCTTGTACCGGTATCGGCGCCGATCGCCATGCCGGCGCGCGTGGCCCTCGGATCGCCCGCCTGGTGGGAGGTCGCCGTGGCGTTCGTGCTGATGTCGTTTGCGATCGTCGGGATGGCGCGTCTATGTGGTCGGATATACACCGGAGCAATTCTGCGCTCCGGACCGCGCATCTCGCTCCTGGGGGCGTTCAGGTCTTCGGCCCGGTAGGCGTGCTGGCGATCAGCCGGCCGCGATGCAGAACTCGTTGCCGTCCGGGTCCACCATGACGTACCACCGGAAGCCGCCGGCTTCGTTCTGGCTGACCGAAGCGCCGCCGAGGTCAAGGATCTGCTTTTCCGCGCCAGCCAGATCGTCGACGGTCAGATTCGGATGCGCTCGGTTCTTCCCTGATTTGGACTCAGGTGCCTGCTGGAGGGCGAGTGCCGAGAGGCCGTCCTGGGGTTTCAAGATCGTGTAACCGGGCAAGCCGTGCGCCACCTCCACACCCAGAAGGCCGGTCCAGAACGCCGTCGCCCGCTCGATGTCGTTGACGTCGAGGACAAACCAGCCAAGCCGTCCGATCGCTGTCATTTGGGGCCCCGTCGTACGAGGCAGAACTCGTTACCGTCCGGGTCCCGCATCACGATAAACCGCCCGCCGTCCTCCTCCACAGTTTCCAACTGTCGGCCGCCGAGTTCAACGACCTGTGAGGCAGCGATGTCGAGGTCTGGCACCCCGATGTCGATGTGGGTGCGGCCTTTGCCTGCCTTCGGCTCGGGTACCTGCTGGAGGCCAAGGCCGATACCTCCCCCAACGTCTTTAAAAAACAGGTACTGTCCAAAACGCCCGGGGTCTGACTCGCCCAATACGGCGCCCCAGAATCGGCCTGCCCGTTCCAGATCGGATACATCAATGACCACCCCGGTCAGGTGGCCGATTCCGGTTTCGCTCATCCTGCTCTCCTGTCTGGCCCGGACTATGCGGACGCCAACTCCGCCTTGACGGAGCGCATCTGGGCCGGCATGACGGCGTTTGACTCCCACGTCTGGATAACGCCCAGATTCGTGGTGATGACCGGCTTAACCTTGACGTGGATCATGATCGGACCCTCTTCCGCCATGATGCGCGGCATCTCGGTGGCCATCTCCTCCGTATCGTCGAACGAGTATGCGGCCCTGTATCCGCTCGCGAGCGCCAGCCCGGGCCAGTCGATGTTTCCCGCGCCGGGGATCGGCTGGCCGCCGGTGACGGCGTACATGCCGTTGTCGTACACGACGTGGTAGAAGTTTTTTGGCGACTTGCCTGCCACGGTTATCAGGCTGCCGAGGTTCATGATCAGGCTGCCGTCACCGTCCTGGACGATCACCTTGCGGCCCGGCGCTCCGATGGCGATACCGAATCCGATGGACGATGCTTTGCCCATCGAGTTGTTCGTCGGGATGTCCAGCTCCGGCCGGTCAGACGCCGCCTTCCAGAACCGGGTCTGTGTCATGGCGGTGACAACGACGGCGTCGCCGCGTTCACGTTGCAGCGCAGCTGCGACATCCTGGTACTCGATCATCGGAAACTCCTGTGGATTTGGTACGTGTTGGAGGCAGATCGCGCTGGTCAATCGCCGACCGCGGATGATGGGCGTCGGATGCCGGAACGATACACCCGGAGAGCGGGTCGTTCCACGGCGGACCGGCCGGTGGGGCTCATCCGATCTCCAGCCGATCGAATGCCTTGAAGGCTCGAAGGTTCGTCAGGGTCAGGTATCCGGCCCACTGGCGCCTTGCGACCTCCCATGCGTGTGGGAACTGCTCGCCCCAGTTCCAGAATGGCCGCCAGCTTCCGTCGCTGGCCTGCGTCTCGATCAAATGATCAAGATATGCCTCGACGGCGGGGCGCAAGCTCGCGGTGAGCAGGGCGTCCGGGTGTGAAGCGAACCAGGTCGGGGCGGCGTGGTAAGACCTCCACGACGCCGGATCTGTAGTCACGACGGCCGGGGCCGCTGCGAGAAGTTTCTCGGAGACCTCGTCTTTGCCGTCCCGGATCAGGCGTTCCTGCAGGCGGAGGTAGCACAACATGACGTGCGACTCCAGAGGGTCAGGCAGTCCGGCAAGGTTGGACACGGCAAGGGCCGTGACCTCTTGAAGAAATGGTTCCGGGACGATCGACCGGTACTGGTGGAGATAGCCCACGATCTCCGCGGACGGGTTGCCCCAATCTGCTTGATCGAATGGCCTGTCGAGCTTCGGGTTGTAGTTCCACCACGGCGCGTGCGGCGCGTCTTCCACCTCCCACGACACTTTCGGCCAGCCTACCCGTTCTGAGTCGTAGGAGTCGATCAGATAACGGATCGCGCCGCTGACAAGCGGGTGCTCGGGCGGCAGGGACAGCCCCGTTATGTGCTGCAACGCCACGGTGGTCGCAAGGGGGGAGGAATTGGCCATCCAGAAGTCGGGTTCGATTCCGTGGCCGAAACCCCCATCGGCGTTCTGGAACTCCGCGAGCGCATCTTCGACGGGCTGCCTCGGTCCGTCCTCGAACTCACGCTCGAAGAGGGTGCGCTCAAGAGGACGAGCCAGCAACTTGATGAAGTTGGAGGCTTGTCTGAAGGCGTCGGTGGTCAGAAGACGGCTCACGGCGCGCCTCTGGGGCCTGCCGACATCCCGGCGAATGACGGATGGCTAATCGAGACGACGACATCGCAGGGGCGTTTGGCAATACGCCCTCGGGCGGACCAAGGCCCGCCCCTACACGTTGACACCGAGGCTGTACCAGCCCGTTGTTGGAGGAGGTGAACTTCCATCAAATGTCGTCTTTGTCATCACCATGTGACGTGCCGTCCCTTTCCACATTTGCCCCGCTCTCGGACAGGGAATCGGGGGACACGCGGCCGCTTTAGACGCTGACGTACTCGGCGCCTATCAGAACGGCGACCGGCTTTGACGTCTCTTCGGCCTTCTTGAACGCCAGGTCGATGCGACCCAACTCGTTGTCGGTCTCCACGATCCAGTACGGCGTCTGCCAGGTGTGCAGAAACGGTTCCAGGAACTGCGCTGCGCTGTCCGGGGTGTCGCCGTGACGGGTGTAGCCCCGATAGCCTATGAACATCACGAGTGGGAGGTCGATTCCAATGCCCAGCCCTCGAAGGGCGTCGCCGGACTCGAACAGGCCGGAGTTCTGGATCATCACGGCCGGCTTCTGATTGGCGATCCACAGCCCGGCTGCGATAGCTATCGCCTCGCCCTCCCGGCTGATCTGAACCACCTCCATGCCGCTTTCGGTCATCGTGTCGTACATGAAGTTGGTTTCGCTGTCCGGCAGCGTCACGACGTGCGTCACGCCCTGTGCGGCGATCCGGTGCACCATCGCACCGGCTGTCAGACCCTCTGTGGCCATATCTGGAGCCTCCTCAACTGGCCGTTCTCGGCCCGGGCACAAGCCTAATCTCCGGATCGGAGCCGGGCAACCGATCCCTGTCGAGGGTCAGTCGTCGGCCGCCACCGGATCGGGCAGCTCCGCCGAACGGGATGCCGGGTCGCCGGGCGCCGGGATAACGAGGATCAGGGTGGCGGAAAGCAGTGCGAACACTGTCAGCAACGGGAAAACGGCCCGGTAATCACCGGTAACGTCAAAGATCAGCCCCGCGCCAAGCGCGCCCGCGGCCTGTCCGCCTCCGACCCATGGCTCGACGAATCCGCGGACCGCGCCCAGCGAGCGGCGGCCGAAGTAGTCGGCCACAGCCACCGACGGCACGACCAGCAAGCCGCCCAATCCGAACCCGAACAGCGTCGCCACGACAAAGGCCTTCGGCGTGTCGTCCACGAGGAGAAACATCAACGAAACGGCCGCCATGAACACGGCGACAGCCGCGTAGGTGAACCTGACCGGCATGCGCTCGGCGAGCGCCCCCCAGAACAGGCTGCCGATCGCCGCACCTGCCGCCAGCGATGTGAGGGCGGCGGCGGCGACGGTAGCTCCGATGCCCTGGTCGCGCAGGAAAGCCACCTGGTGGATGTTGACGCTGGCGTGGACGAAGAACATCAAACCGCCGGAGAAGCCGAGGATCCAGAGCGCCGGGGTGCGCATAGCGGCGCGTAATGTCCAGCCTTCAGTCTCGGGAACGGCCGTCCGCTGGGCTGCTTCTCCCGCGATAGTTGACCGGGTATCCGGGACGATGTCGCCGTCTCCGTCGGGCTTCATCCCGACGTCTTCCGGCTTTGAGATCATGAGCAGTGCGATCGGGGCGAGGGCGATCACCCAGACCGCGATCCCCAGCCAGAACCAGGCCTCTCGCCATCCCACGGAGTTGATCAGCAACTGGGCGAAGAACGGCATCAATCCCATTCCGACCGAGTGGGAGAAGCCAAGGAGGCCGTTGGCCCGGCCGCGTCGACGGACAAACCATTGCGACACGACCGTCCCGGCCCCTATCTGGATCGGCGCGGCGAAGATGACTCGACCGATGCCGAAAAAGATGTAGAACGTTACCGGCGTGACCCACCAGCCGATGGCCATCGTGCTGAAGCCCAGGACGAGGGCGGCGCCAAGCAGGACGATTCGGGGTCCAAATCGGTCGACGAGGTAGCCGGAGAGGGGAGACGCGAACATCGCAGCGATCCCGCCGGCGCTGGCGGAACCCGCAAGAAGCGTTCGGCTCCAGCCCAGTTCTTCCGACATCGGGACCATGAAGACGCCAAGCGTCAGGGCGGCGGCGGCGTTGCGAACAAAGACGGCCGAACCGGCCGAAAAAAGGATCGCCCAGCCGTAGAAGAACGGGGTTCGCCGGGCGAGCCGGAATCTGATGTTGGAAGGGTTCACGGTATGAGGCCGAAAGGTAGAAGATGCCGCCCGGAGCGCACGATGTTACAACTTCACATCCTCGGTCCTTACTTCGATATCGTCAGGAAACACCGGAGGGCGGTAGAACCTTTAACCATGTGTCCCAGATAAGGGAGCACAAAGGGAGTCGCGGTCATGAGCATCATCTACGAGAAGCGCAACAACGTCGCCTATCTCACGATCAGCAACCCTGACAAGGCGAACATCCTGGACAAGGCGACATCGGACGCCCTGTCGGA
>JAQBUX010000172.1 GCA_027623795.1 Chloroflexota bacterium | reverse complement strand
AGGAATGAATCTACTCGGGAATATTTCGTCCTCTGGTTCGACAGGTAACCTGCCTTGGAACGTGTGGCAAGGATTGGAAGAACTCCGGAGCAACTCATCGGGACTACTTCACGGCGACATAATGATGTTCATGCTTGTGCAGGCAACGGACGGCGTGCATCTCGTGACGATTCTGGACTCGCCGAATGAAATCACACATCTGGACAGTTTTGGAAACCCCGCGCTGGCGAACCATGCTGACCACAGTAACGACATAGCCAATTCAGTCTTTAACGCTGGAGGGGGCAACGAAGGTGGGCACGCGCGGATCTGCTACGCGGTTTCAAATTCCGGCGTGCCAACAAACACCACGTGGTCGGTTAAAGACGATTCAGGTGGAGGGGACACTCACAAAACCCCCTTGCAAACCGCCATCGCGGGCACGGCCGAAATGAACGTCACCTGGCTTGACTGTTGCACCGACGGTGGCGCGTTGACGCCGACAACGCCTTTTGACTGCCACACTAAAATTTGTGTAGACATCAAGAGCACAGTCGGCGTCCATGGCTCGTCTGGCGACGGCATCGGGCCGGTTTGTTTCGTTACACAGATGGAAGCACCAGCGACCGACTGGACTCCTGTCAAGGACGCTTCAGGGGCGAGCGCTTCCGACAAGGCCAAGGCTCCCAAAATACGCGTTTATGAGGTCGGCGGCGATTTCTGCCTCAGCGCCGACTGGGAATGGCCGTCTCCCTAAGGGTCGCCTTCGGTAGGTTGACGACGCACAAATGAGCTGACTGAAGGCCCCGGCGAACTCGCCGGGGCCTTTTCGCGTCACCCTCCAAACGCGGGTTAACTCGCCATGGGTGTGTACTTGTTCAGTTGTGTTCGCTCCATAGGTACGCCTGTCGGGCTGATAAATCTGGTGACCGTTTCTAGATCGGACCATCGCATGGCTGTCCACCGTATCGCCTGAGGTATACCGTGCACCCTCGCCGCTGGTCGTTCGCCCACGGGCTGATTAAGTGACGATGACGATGGCGACGGTTGACGACCAATTGACCGGCCGGTACTCCGAGGCTAATACCAATTCCTACTTCCGATCCCACACGGACGCAAAACGTCGCCCGATGAGCCGACTTTGTGAATGACTCGTGAACGGCGAGTTGACTCTTCGTCGCGGCATCGAATTGCGCCAGTCGTTCCTGATTTTGGTCGACGTGAACCGACTCTCAATCGAGGTCCGCGGTCCGTTTGACTTGAATGACTTACGTTCGACTCAAACTGACCACCTGAGGACGTTACGAGTAGATCGTCGTCCGAGCTAACGGCCTCCAGGTCAGCGTGAATTCTGCATGTCCACACCAACGCACGGACCCGCGTTGTCCTCGCGAGCCCCTTGCTGTATGAATAAGTTGTGAACACCGCCGGGAGACGAAATTTCCGGGTTCACGACCCTCCCTCGGCGTCGTCTTGTGTCTCCTTCTTCGACGCCGAGGAATGCAAATACTTGCCCGCTCGAGGACACGTCGGCGGGAACAGTTCTCAGCGAGGATTCAGTTGCCTTCAGCGTTCCGAAGATGCCGCTCCGGCCGTGGGGCCTCATCGAGTGCTCACGTAACCGAGATCAAGTCTCGAATCCGTGACCTGGCCGCCAGCGGTTCGCCCGACCAAGGCAGCGAAGGTTCTCCTCCTGTACCCATCGATATCGGAATCGAAACGTCGATCCTGCCCGCGTTGGACGTCGCGGGGCAGCGTACACAGCGGCGGATCGAACGACTGTTGGATCAGGCTGAAGAAGCGGCGGATCGTCGTGATTGGTGGACCGTCGCAGTTTCGGCCCGGATGGTGTTGTCGGTTGATCCCTACAACCCGGACGCCCAGGCCCTCGTCTTCATGGTGGCGCACGCCGGCATGACAAGCGTCGATGGCCCGATGGACACCCTGTTGGAGGGTTGGTAACGGGCCGGGTGGCGGCGGCGGATCGCCTCCGGAATCTCACAACCGGGACCCACATTGAACGGAATGTTGTTGTCTGCATGCACACAGGATTGAAAGGTGTTCGTCGGGCGCGATCGACTGCCACGGCGGTCCGTCCGAATCTCGACTTGCGGCTCTCTGAAGGCCGGAAACAAGACGTTAGATCGTGACCGGAACCGAATGATGTCTAAGCACCTGTCCAAAAGGACGTTCGCCGGGGTCGTCGTCGCACTGAGCGCGATCGCGACGGTGTGCGCTATAACGACCATCGCCGATGCGTATCACGGTAGTCCGGCGCTTGTCTTCACCGACGCCTCCGACGCGCAGTTGAATTATCTCGTGATACCCAACGTCGGCGACGCACGACAGATCAGGGTCGGCGTCCACGATATTGGAGCGGACTCGGCGGACACCGTCCAGATCAAAATTGTCCACGATCCCGCTATCGTTTCGATCACCAGCCCGTCGTGCATAGGTATCTACGCGGGTGGATTCGGGACTACGGTTCCTGTGGACATCGACGGCGTTGCGAGCGGATTGCTGTGCGCAATCACGAACGGACCGCTGGCGGACTCCGGAGCCATCGTCGAGTTCACCCTCACGCGGACAGGTCTGGGGGATATAGACCTGTCGTTCTCCTCCGAGCAGCCGCTGCGAACAACTTTTTTCGAGAGCGGAGCGTCGGTGGAAGTCGACGGATCAGGATTGCTCGCCGTACTGACCGACACCCCCCCGGCCATCACATTCAGCTCATCCACCGTGACTCTGGACAACATCGCGGACTCGGCGGTCGTGACGATCAACGCTAACAACTTAGGCGTCGGCGCGGCCGACACATTACAGGCCAATATCGTCCACGATAACGCCGTCATCCAGATATCAAACCCTCAGTGTGTCGGGATCTATGCCGGAGGCTCTGTAACGCCTGCGGTTCGCGTAGATGGCGACAGCGCCACGGCGTTCGGATGTGGGCTCGCGAATGGCCCGGCGGCGGCTGGCGGACCGGCAATGACGTTTATGGTGACACGGCTGGCGATCGGGGAGCCGTTGCTGCTAATTGGCACAGTTGGCCCGTTTCAAACGGCGTTCATCCAGGCGGGGAATGTGATGCCCACCGGAACCCCCACCGGATTCCAGATACTGGCGAACCACGCCCCGTTCACGAACGATCTGACGGACACGACGACCGAGGACGCCGCCCTGGCGTTAAACCTGCCGGTAGGTGACGACAACGGCGACCCGCTCACGTTCCAGTTTGATCTTACGGGCCTGTCGGGAGCGCTGTCAGGCGTGGCGCCGGACATAACCTACACGCCGGGGCAAGACTTCAACGGCATTGATCTGTTTACCTTCAGCGTCTCCGACGATCAGGGCGCGGCGAGCGCGACCTCCACGGTGACGATTACGGTTCTTTCCGTGAACGATGCGCCGACCTTCTCCAAAGGTAACGATGTAGCGGTGCTCGAGAACAGCGGGGCGCATTCAACTTCCTCCTGGGCGACCGGCGTCGATGCGGGCGCCGCGGACGAGTCAGGCCAGGCCCTGACGTTCGTCGTGACGAACGACAACAATTCACTGTTCCTGACCCAACCGAGCCTCGGCGTCACCGGCGATCTAACCTACGAACTTGCGTCGGGGACGAACGGTGTGGCGATCGTGACGTTACAGCTCTTCGACAACGGCGGCACGGCGAACGGTGGCGTCGACGCCGGTCCCGTTGAGTCGTTCACTATCACGGTGACCGCCGTATTCGACGTAACCGGGGCCGTGTCGCTCCAGGGAGCTGTCACGGTTTCCGCCGTGACGGCCATCGGCGCCCAGGTAACGCTCACCCCTGTTGGCGGCGGACCGGACTACGCGACCGTTGCGATCGCAGCAGACGGCACGTTCGCCTTCGTCGGCGTACCGGCGGGTACGTACCGCATTGTGGCGGATGCGAACGGATACCAGGCGGCAGAAAGACCCGCCCAGGACGTGCTGGTGGTGAGCGTGGTCATGCCGGCCGTCGAACTACTTGGCGGCCTGGTAAATAACGTCGATACGGTCGTAGACGGCGCCGATGTCTCACTCGTCATGGACAATTTTGGAACGACCACCGGCGACCGAACCGACGGGACGCCTGGTAACTGGGTAGATATCAACGGGGATGGCGCGGTCAGCGCGCTCGACATTTCCGTCGTGATGTCGAACCTGGCGCTGTCGGACGTCCAGGCCTGGTAGGCGGTCCGGCCAACTTCAGGCAATGGCCGAATCGGCAGGTGGCGTGAACCATCTGGGTCGTATTTCGGCGATCCCGGGCGTGACCCAGATCGCCGAAAAAACGGCGGCGGGAGGGGGATGTGGCGTGCCAGACGGCCGTGTGCGCTACGGCCTGCTCGTGTGTCCCGCGAGCCTGTCCTGCTGCTCATCCATCCCGCGCCTCCCGCTGCTTGGGAGCAAAAATACATCCCTATGCTCGATCAGTCCATGAAATAATCCTAAACGTACGGGAAATGTTCAGCATGCGAGCGGTCTGGCGCACGGAATCGTCGGACTACTACGGTTTATCGCCGTCCACCCGCCAACTTGAGCGATTCCGGCACCATGCGCAAACGCATCATCGCTGTGATGCCTATCGCGGGGCCGATAGCAAGGATCGCAAACGCCCAGCCCCATCCGGACGCTTCTTCTACGACGGGCACTAACTTGATCGACACCGCCGTGAGCGCGAAACCCAGCCCCGTCTGGAACGTGAGCAGGGTGCCGCGGTACGCCGGTTCCCCGAGTTCAGTCATCGCCGTCGAAAACTGCGCCGAGTCTGCAATCACCGATGCGCCCCAGATGAGCACGACGACTGCGATCAATATCTCCATGTCGATCGGTAGGAATCCGACAAAAAGCGCCGATCCCCCGCTGACAAGCATCGCGACGCTGGTTGTCAGGGCGCGCCCCCAGCGCTCGGCGGCCGCGCCCGCTGCGTAGCTGGCGATCGCCCCGGCCACGAACACGGCAAACGCCACAGCGCTCGCCAGTTCAAACCCGGTCCCGAGAACGGTGCGCGTTCCGTACACAACGGCGAGGAATGTGCCGATCCACGCCCACATTGCGTACAACTCCCACATGTGCCCGAGGTAGCCGATCAGCGTCAGCCGCGAGCCGCGCTCCGCAAAGGCTCGTAACAGGTACCGCGGGTTGAACTTCGCTCCACTCACGTCGTACGGACCATCCCGGACGAGCAGTACGACGAGCACCGCAGAGACTCCAGCCAGCGCCGAGCTGCCGGCGATCGTCGCCTCCCAGTTATCTACAAACGCAGACCGCAACAAATGCGGCGAGCCCGATCCGATGGTCAACGCCCCGATCATCACGCCGAGCGCGATCCCCCGGCCTGACTGGAACCAGCCAGAGATGATCTTCATGCCCGGAGGGTAGACGCCGGCCAGGAAAATGCCTGTAGCGAATCTCACCACGAGAACCTCGCCGAAGCCGTCCAGCGGTATGACGCCCAGGTTGAGCAGCCCTGCGATCGCCGCCGAGGCGCCAAAAACGAACCGGGCGTTCACAAGGTCTGAGAGGTTGGTGACGGCGCTGATGAGCGTGCCTGCAACGAACCCGAGCTGGACGGCGATCGTCAACCAGGCAAGGTCGCCTGTCGAGAACCCCTTCTCCGCCTCGAGCGCGGGTCCGACCGCGTTCGTGCTGAACCACACGGAGAGACCGAATAGCGTGGCGATAGAAACAACCGCCAGCGTTTTCCGGCGCTGGGCGGCGACATCCGTTGCCGGTTGCGTGTTCAGTTCCAATCAAACTCTTTGAACTGCATTCAGAAGTTTCCGTGCCATTTACCGCACTTGCGTGCTTTGAGGTGAAAGCGTGTTGCATATCGTCGCAAGTTCACAACCCTCACGCGTCCCGAACTTGTCGCTCTTGTCTCCCGGGTTCGCGTTCTCGCCTTTCACGGTTCTTGCTCACGCGCCCTGAGGCTGTCGCCCGCGTCCAGAGGCCCTGGCACGCGTCCTGAGGCTCTCGAAGGACGGCCTTTACAGGGCGCTTACAGGTTTTCCCTCCGGTTCGATGCGCCAATTTCTGCCGAGTCGCGGCGCGCTTCTCGCGATTCCACGTCGTATCATCGGCGGTCGATGAATTTACGTGCCGGCGCCGGTCGGAAGCATCTCACACTCCCGGCGCTGATGGCCGCGATACCGTTCTCGTTTCCTCACGAGGCCAGCGTGGCCCCATTTCTGAACGAGATCGCTACAGACCTCGATCTGTCCACGGGAGTCGCTGGCCAACTCGGCACGGCAACTTATCTTGGCGGTGTCGCTTCGGCGCTCGCGCTTGCGCCTATGATCGGGCAGCTTGGAATACGCCGAGTCCTGGCCACCGCTCTGGGGCTGGTTGCCGCCGCCTCCGTGGCCTCCGGATTCACCGACGATTTTGCCGTGCTGCTCCTCATTCGGATGCTGGCCGGG
>JAQBUX010000171.1 GCA_027623795.1 Chloroflexota bacterium | reverse complement strand
TATCGGCCGCGGGAGTGGCATACCGGTGCACCTCACACATTACCGGCAGGGTGCGCAGGGAGTCGGTAGCCACCTCGACTATCTCGGTTTGGTGGAAGACGCTCGCGACGAAGGGCTGGACGTTACTTTTGACTGTTACACCTACCCGTATTCAGGTACGCGGGTGACCATCACACTGCCGCAGTGGACGATGGACGGCGGCGTTGAGCGCCTGAAAAGGGCGCTAACGAACGGCGCGGATCGTGAACGGATCACGTCCGAGATGACGGAAGGGGGTGGGCGCGATCTCAGCGAAAATTGGTTAACCAACTTCAGACAGCCCCAGAACGCCGGGTATGACGGACACTCAGTTACCGAGATCGCTGCAATGCGAGGCCAGGAGCCCGTCGAGGCGCTGATGGACCTGCTGATCGAGGAGAACCTGGGAATCTCAACGGTGGCGCTCGGCACCAACCCGCATACGCTCTCCGAGTTTGTGTCTCACCCGTACGGGATGATCGGAAGTGACGCTCTCCTGTTTGGAGATCATCCCAGCCCGCGGTCATACGGATGTTTCCCTCTCGTGCTGGCGGAGTTCGTGCGGGCCGAGAAGAACCTGCGGCTCCCGGAGGCGATTCGTAAGATGACCTCGTTCCCGGCCCAACGAATGGGCATACCGGATCGCGGCATCCTCAGGGACGGGTTCCGGGCGGACATCGTCATCTTTGACGCTGAGAACGTCAAAACGAGGGCGACAAAGGCAAACCCGAAGGTGTACCCGGAGGGAATTCCGTACGTGATCGTCAACGGTAAGATTGTGATCGACGATGGCGAGAACACCGGGAGCCTTGCCGGCCGGTCGCTCAAACGCGGCAGGGCGAGGACGTAAGCGGTGCCGCTTGATCTCGTCTACGAGGAACGCCGAACGAAATTACTTCACGGCAGCCTGCCGGAGTTCATCTCGCAGGTCGGCGAAGGCGGTTACAGCGGTTTGCATCAGCCGGGTGGCGAACTGCTGTGCGTGCTCGGTTCGTTGATCGGCGCTCCGGAGACCGAGATCGTCCGGATCACCTCTTTCGAGGATCTTTCGTCGTGGCAGTCGTCCTCCGAGCAATACGAACTCTCAGAGTTGGTCGAGACCGAGACGGTTCGGTTGCTGCGTCCGGTCGCCGAGCGGCCGCTCAAGGTCACTCTGGACGAACACCGGCGCGACTACTACGGATATCGTCGCTTTCATATCGACGCGGCCGACCTGTCCGAACTGGTTCACGACTCGGAGAACGGGGTGTGGCCGCGTATCGAACTCCAGGACGCCCGAATCCTCGGGCTGTTTGCGGAGATCGGCCGCCCATCGCCGCTGGAAGTTGTCCTTGTCACCGGATACCACTCGCCATCGCACTGGGAGGCGACCCGAGTGGGAGCGGGTCAGCCCGATGACATGCCGGACGAGGTCTGGGAAACGGGTCAGCGGTTGAGGATCAGGCGGGCCGAGATTTCCCAGACTCAGTGGGTCCATCTGATGAGAAACATCCCGTTCGGGCCGCGCCCGCACTAGAGTCCCAAATCAGACTTCGAAACACCACGAATCCATCCAACGAGGAGCACGAGACAGTGGCAGATCAGAGAGTCGACACGATCGTTTCCGGCGGGCTTGTGGTCACCGCGACGTCTGAGGTGGAAGCGTCGATCGCCATCAAGGATGGTCGTATCGCCGCGATCGGTTCACCCGAATCGATGCCGGCGTCCGATCGCGTAATCGATGCGTCAGGCCGCTACGTCCTGCCCGGCCCTATCGACGGTCACGCCCACTTCCGGGGTTGGGAGGACTTCGAACTGGCGGGACGCATGGCAGCGCGGTCAGGGCTGACGACGATCATCCCGTTCGGCGAACCAAATCATGGAGACCACGAGGGGTTGCCAGCGGCGGCGACCCGGATCACCGGCGAGATCAACGCCGGATCGGTGATCGATATGGGCCTTCACCTGATGCTTGGCGCCGATCCATACGTTTTCGATGGCATTCCCGCTGCGATGGAGATGGGCATCAAATCGTTCAAGGCGTTCATGACATACAAGAGCCGCAGGCCCCGCACGATGGTGGACGACGAGTTCATCATCCGGGCGATGGAGTTGATCGGCGGAAACGGCGGCGTTACGCAACTCCACTGCGAGAACGGCGACGTGATCGATCACCTGGAGAAGCGGTTCAGGGATGAAGGCCGTGTGAAGCCGACCGACTTCCCGGACGTGGCGCCGCCGTGGGTGGAAGAGGAGGCGATCAATCGGGCGATCGCGCTCGCGAAGATGACCGGCAGCCCGCTGTACATCGTGCATCTCAGCACGCGGCTCGGACTGGAACGGGTCAAGAAGGCGCAGGCGGAGGGCCTGCCGATCTGGACCGAGACGTGCCCGCAGTACCTTTTGCTCGCGGCCGAGGACCACGAGAAGTGGGGGCCGTTGCTCAAGATCGGCCCACCTCTCCGTTACAGGGACGGAGGCGACCACGAGGCGTTATGGCAGGGACTCTCGGACGGTTACATCTCATGTGTGGCGAGTGACCACTCGCCGCACCCGTACGAGGACAAGATGAAGGGCGCCGATAACGTCTTTTTCATGCCGGACGGAGAGCTGCCGGTGCCATTCGGCGCGCCGAGCATCGAGACGATCGTTCCGATGGTGTACTCGAAGGGCGCAGAAGAGCGCGGCCTTGGCCCGCGCTGGTTCGCCCGTGTAATGTCCGAGAATCCGGCACGTATCTTTGGTCTTTACCCGCGCAAGGGGACGATCCAGGTCGGCTCCGACGCCGATCTGGCGATCGTAGATCCCGAGCGGATGCACACGATCAAAGAGAAAGACATGCTTGGCAAGGCCGGTTTCACGCCTTACGAGGGCGTGGAGCTAAAAGGCGCGATAACGATGACGCTGCTCCGCGGCGAGGTTCTGATGGAGGACGGAGAAATCAAGCTCGGCCCGGAGTACGGCCGCTTCGTCAAAAGCGGCCCGCCGGTGGCGCCGCTGGGCGGAAAAGTCGGGTAGAAGAAGGGCCAGGCTTGGGACACACTGGGAACTCCGGCAATGTGGGAGAGGTCTGTTCTGTGCGGAGGGGCGGTGCAGCTACGCACTTCAACCGGAACACCCGAGTCCTGAGGCTATCGAAGGACGCCTCGGAGCATTACGCCGTTCCACGCCCGACGCGGCGGCCGGGAGCCAACCTCACGCGAGTCCTGAGGGTCTCGAAGGACGCCGCTGGACTTGAAGCTTCGTTGTGTCCAGCGCGTCGGCGTTCACGTTCGTCAATCTAGTCCTGAGGTTCCCCGAAGGACGCCGCTCTGGGTCTATAGTCCGCGCCTAAACGTCCTCATCTTGAGTCTGATCGATCTCGTCCGTGACGGAGGTCGGCTCTCGCGTCTCGATGGGCGAGGGCGTAGCGAGCGGCGGCGTGACAAATCGCTCGACAACGGGCTGCGGCACAACTCCCCAGATGGCGCGCTCCACCTCGTGCGCCTTGACCCATTCCCAGTCGATCTCGACGCCGATGCCCGGGCCTTCCGGCGCGTACACATTGCCGTCTGAATCGATCGCATCCAGGTCGTCGCTGTAGTTCATGTACGCCGGGTGTTTCGTGGTCTTGACGAGCGGATGAATTAGCCCTAGCTCGTACCAGTTGGTATTCCGGATCGACGACATGATGTGCCGGTGGACCGGCCCCGGTCCGTGCAGCTCCATGTCCAGGCCGAACCCCTCCGACGCGGCGGCGATCTTCATGGTTCCAGTAATGCCGCCGTCCTCGTGCGCCCCGGCGCGGACGAAATCGGTGGCGTCTGCGACGATAAAGTCCACATGCTGCTCGAGCAGGCGGATGTGCTCCGTCTGGAGGAGCGGTGTCTTGATCATCTGGCGCAGCTTGCGATGTGCGAACTGCGACACTCCGCCGTCCTTGTACGGGTCCTCCAACCAGAAAAAGCCGGCCTCGTCACACGCCCGTCCGACCGCCAGCGTCTCGGCGAAGTTCTCGTACTCGCAGGCCGGGTCGATCATGAGCGCCATATCGGGCCCGGCGCGGCGGCGCGTCTCGAGGATGTTCTCCACTTCTCGGGAGATCGGTCCGTCGCCCCAACCGTGAATCTTGAACGCTTTGTAGCCCATCTCCCCACATTGCTGTGCGAACTCGGCGAACTGGCCGGGGGTGGAGAGACCGCCGTTCTCATCGCCGTGGAGTGTGCTTGCGTACGCGGGGAGCGGCCGGCGGGTGCCGCCGAGCATGCGATAGAGCGGGGCGTTGAGAAGCTTGCCTGCGATGTCCCACAGGCAGATGTCGACTGGACCGACGCCGGTCATGTCGAAATGCCTGAGTCCGCGCTTCGAGTCCTGGTAGATCTTTTCGCGTTCAAGAGGATTCTTGCCGATCAGGTAACCGGTGAGCATCTTCACCTGCTCGGCGGTCGGCCCCCTGAGGCCGACGTGGTCGCCGGTGACGCCTTCCGATGTGTGGATGCGGAGGATGCCATCACGCGTCGTGCGCCTCGCATTGGGTTCGTACACCATGTTGAAGGTGTTGTAGTCAGTTCCGACGTTTTCGAGCGTGTGCTCAAACCAGATCATCTCGATGCCGGTGATCGTCACGTTATCCAGGGACATGTGTTCCTCGCAGGGCGCTTGGCCGGCCGCTGACGTGCGTTCCGCCGGCGGTCAATATTGACTCCGGGCGTTATCTACTTAAAGACCCCAAAGTAGGAATCGAAAAACCGGTCCGCATCGACCGTTACTCCGACCCGATGCCGTCCGTCTTCTCCCGAAAGCCACTCGGTAGTTCCGTCGTTCCGGTCGTCCGAGCGTGTGACGCTGGCCGTCCCGCGCTCGAATTCGCAGATCGTATCGTCAAACAAGGTTACGGCGGCCAGCGGGTCGTGAAAATTCAGTACGGGGCGCTCGTTGAACCAGACCTTCGACATCTCATATACCGGCTGTAGCAACGGATGCTGGAAATGCTGTTTGACCTCGTCCGAATTCATCGTGACCCGGGTCGTGACATCCAGCCCGAGCGACGTGTGCCCGTCGATATTCCGGGAGATCGTATCCGAGTAGACGACGCTTGCCGCGGCTGGATCGCAGTGTGCGTTCCATTCGGCTGATGGCGTACTGCTGCGTGGATCGATAAACCGACCGCACATTAGTTGAAGCGATTTCAGCAGGCCAGGAACGTCGGGATATCTGGTGAATAGTTGCGCAACGTTTGTCATCGGACCGACGGCGAGGAGAACGACCTCGTTTGGGTGCGATCGTATCGTCTCGGCCATGAATTCGACAGCGTCTCGATCGCCGAACTCGGTGTCGTGCGGCCAGTCCGAAAGGACTGACGCCTGGGGCACTCTCGGCTGGCGAGTGGGCCCGTCTAGACGGTCTTCGGCGCCGGGGACGATCTGGATGTCTTTTCTCGCCGCCTTACATATGGCGCTCACGAGCTCCGCACGTACCTTCGGCTGCCCCGACACCGTCGTTATGCCAAGTAGCTCGCAGCGCGGTTGGGCGAGCAAATAGGCGAGCGCGACAGCGTCGTCGATATCCGATCCGATATCGGTATCGAACAAAATCTGGACAGTGTCGTCGCTCAATGTTCCGTCCTTTGAACTCAGCCGAATCCCAGTTGATTCGGCTTGGTCTGTCTGGAATTCTGCGCCCAAAAGAATTCCAGACCGTTTCCCAATGCGCCATGGGCATGGTCTTCCAGCCACGACCGGTCAACTCAACCTGTTCTACTGCGAGCGGGGATCTCTAAAGTGGTTCTACGTCTGATATCAGGTCTTGGAACCGCATCACTATAATGCGAATTTCGCGTGGATTCCGATCGATTAATCCCTTGAGTCCGGCCTCGACGGTTGCCGCTATCTCGCGAGTCGGGAATTCGGAAAACCAGATCAACCTGGGATTCCGACCTCTCGTCGTCTTAGCGGCGCCATCCCGATGTTCGGTCATGCGGACTCTAAGGTCCCGTGTGTGCCCGGCGTAGAAAACTTTGGAGTCCTTCGCTGCCGGATCGATTTTTAGTATGTAGGCGTAGAACTCATCAACTCCTTCGTCGCCCGCTTCCCACGCCGGTGAGGATTCCACTTCATACGTCGTCCGACTTTCTGAGATACGAGGGCGACCTTCGACTTCGCAAGGGCGACAGAGCTCATATTCCGCGCTCATGAGGTTGTCGCAGTTCGGACACTCCTCCAGTTCGTCCTCCTGGAATGCTTCCCAGTGCTCGCGACAAGCGAAGTGACTTGCCTGAACCGCGACGTCGCAATCCCAGTATGTACAGATATTCGAGGCCATCTTCACTCCCATCGGTTGCCCTTGACCGTGAAAAAACCCTAGCGGTTCTGCGGTTGTCGCGCAATAAACGCCGTGAAAGAATGCGCCACCTTCGCCAGCTCCCCGATTCACGAT
>JAQBUX010000170.1 GCA_027623795.1 Chloroflexota bacterium | reverse complement strand
GAGATCGAAGCGCTACGGCGGTATCTGTTGCGTGAGACTCTTGTTGGCCGGACTGTCGTCGATGTGGATGTTGATTGGCCGGGTGTCGAGGACACGGTCGACGGAATGGGCGGGTTGTCAGGGCTTCCCGGGCGTCGGATCGAGGAGATCGATCGCCGGGGCAAGCAGCTCGTCGTACAAATGGACCGCGGCTTCCTCGGGCTGCATATGGGGATGACCGGGCGGTTGGGAATCATGTCGCCGGATGACCCATCGTTCCGCTACTGCCGCGTCACGATGTATCTGGACGACGAGCGGCGTATCGAGCTGGACGATGTGCGAAGGTGGGCGATGGTGCGGCTTGAGGAGCACGCCGAGGAGTTCACACGTGGGCTTGGGCCGGACGCGCTCGACCCGGATTTCACGGCCGAAGTGTTTGCCGAACGCGTGTCCCACAGGCGCTCGCCAATCAAGTCCGTGTTACTGGACCAACACGTTCTGGCGGGTGTCGGCAATATCTATGCGGACGAAGCGTTATTGCTGGTCGGCATCTCGCCCTCACGGCGTGCCGACCGGATATCCGCCGGGCGTTTGGAAGCGCTGCACGGAGAGATCGTCGTCGTACTCGAGAACGCGCTCGCGTTCATCGAGTCGCACCCGGATGAGTACGGCCGGCCTTACGTGGTCGACGCACACGACGATCGGATGCAGATCCCGAGGCAGGCCGGCGCACCCTGCCCGCAGTGCGACACGCCATTGAAGTCCAAGAAGTTCGGCGGGCGGACCGCGTACTTCTGCGCGGCATGCCAGCGTTGACCGAATAGTAATTGGCGTGTTGACGAAGTTCCCTAGTTAGACGCCCCACTCTCCGGATCATCGTCACTCACGCGCAGACGGGAATCCCCCCCCCACCTGACACGACGATGCCCCCTGAATGAACCCACTACCGTCGATTCGATCCTTTCTCGGAAGGCTCGAATTCTCGTTTGAACGGGAATGACGAGAAGGCGCACGGCAGTCGGCCCTCGTGCAATTCCGGGAGGGATGAGAAAGAACAGACACGCGCAACCGTCCGTGCCATCGGCGCTGCTTCAGGCGTGACACCCCCGGGGCACGGCCGGCGTGTGCATGTGCTGGAAGTCGTTCTCCTCGATCACGAGCACGTATCGAAGGTCCGGCTCCACGGGAGTCAGTCCGAAGAACTCGATGCCGTCTTCCGGTTCGGCTCCCCGTACCAGCAGCACGGCCAGAACGCCGATCCCGGCAAAGAGCGTCAGATACAGCAGCGCAAGGCTCGTCACCATCGCACACCATCCAAATCATCGACCGGAGGACGCCTCGTCGACGATATCTTCGTCGACGACCCCCGCCGGACCTTGATCATCGCGGGTCGATGGTGAGGATCATGTGAACCAGGGTCGGGCGTATGTGAGCGTCGAGTGATGTTCCTGAAATGTGGCGCGGGACCAGTCCTCACGACCGGCGGTCGGAGACGACGAGATCAACGTACGTAACAGCGTTGGAAACGCGCATGACGTCTTTTGGTTTCGCGGCGGCGAGGCCCCATCGATCCCAAAACCGCCACCCTACCGAGCGGCCGTTTTACCACCTCCACGAACGACCAGGAGACGCCAGGAGCGGCAAAGAACCACCTTGAGTCCGGAACGCCGAATCCTCCTGCTGGGGCGACATGTATGATCCACCTCAAATCGAGGTCGACGCCGCGCAGAGCACATAACGATGGATGACATGTCAACGCAGTACAGATCGAACAAGACCAAAACCGAGCTAATGGCCGGGGCGACCATAAAGGTGCCGGAAATAAATCGTGTTTTTGATCCTACGGTTGTAGAAACCATCGCTGATATCGGGTACACGTGCGTGTGGATCGATATGGAACACAGTCATGCGGACTTCAGGGATTTATCCGCATTGATACTTGCCGCGAGAGCGTCGGATATCGATGTGTTCGTCCGCGTCCCTCACGGTCCGTACAATCAGATCATCAAAACCCTTGAACTCGGGGCGTCCGGCTTGATCTGGCCACACTGCAAAAGTGCCGAGGAGGCCCGATATTTAGTGGAGATGGCGAAGTTTCATCCACAGGGGATGAGAGGCATGGGGGGAGGTCGTGATTCCGGGTTTGGCAAAGTCAGCAGACCGGAATATTTCGATCTGGCGAATGACAACGTGTTGCTCGGAGTCATGATCGAAGATTTTGAAGGGGTGGACGCCTGCGACGAGATCGCGGCCGTTGACGGAATCGATCTCTTGTTTGTAGGGCCAGGCGATCTGTCACAAAGTTACGGTGTCCATAGAGAATCGGGACATCCGATATCTCAGCCTAAAGTGCTTGAAGCGTTTGAAAAAGTGGGCAAAGCCTGCCGAACAAACGGGAAGGCGATGGGAACCGCTGTAGATCCAGGACCGGCGATGCAGTTGGCCATTGAACGGGGCGCGACCTGGCTAAATTGCTGCCACGATGTGAATGCATTGACGATCGGCTACTCAAGCGCAATGGCCGAGACCGACAAGACGATCAATTTATCCAGACGCAGTTAAAAACGAAAGACGTTGACCGATTTCATCGATCGCGGACCGTACGCCTCGCGCTGAGTTCATCGCTGAGTGAATGCGGACTCGACCCACTCGGCGCACCGGTCGAACAATGGACCACGTCGCCGGTCATCGGTCCATGACCGGATCCGCGGGTCGAACGTCGCAAATCTTTCGCAAACCGAACGCCCTCCCCGGGTCCACCTACAACCGTTCGAACGTCCTTAATCTTGGGCCACGACGCCTGGTTCTCGTATCACAATCAGCCGGGGTGTAACTCGGATACCGGGCCCCGCCCCGACCTACTGACTTCCACCGATCGGTGGATGACGAAGGGGATGTTGACGTGACTCAACCCTGGACTCAGCACTGGCAAGGCGCATCCACTCGCAGATATCTCCTCGAAGTCCGTGAACCGGCTCACACGTGGAGCCGCACCGGCGGGATCTACATCTTCGCCCGGCGGACTGAGTCGGGCTGGGTCCCGCGATGCATCGGAGAGACCGGCGATTTGTCGGCAGCAATTCCCGACCATCCGGAGTGGAGTCGCGTAGACCACCTCGGCGAGTCGTACGTCCACGTTTACCGAGAGAACAATGAGTTTGTCAGGCGCAACGTGGAGTTCGATCTTCGCTCGAAATGGAATCTCAGACGGGCTGAAGCTGCTAACAGCGCGATTTGGCGTTAGTTCAGCCTACGCGCCCTGCTCGCCCCGCCAGATACGGTCCGAAAATACACACCCTGAACCAACCCGGCCAACATATCGACCACGCCTAACAGCCCCTAGTCTGAATCTATGTCCTCTATCACATTCATCTCCACCGTAACCCTTCAGCCTGTCCGACTCGCTCGACGCATAGGTGCATTCGTCGCCAAACACGGGGCGGCGCCCAAGTACGACGGGATCGCGAGCTACTCCGACCTGTACATGTAGGGATCGCCCGATCTCATATCAGGCCCAGAATGGCGACGCATGGACCTCACAGGGGAGGGCGATCACCAACTGTTGAGCGTTTTGAAGGATCTTTGAGGCCCGTCTCCGGCGTCACAAGCGCCGGGGCGGGCCTTTTCGCGTGACCAGTGGCCCGGCCGACCATTTCTTGGCGAGACCGTCTGCACGGCTGGCCGCTGCGTGGGCGGCGTATCGGCGGGCGCATCTTCGGAAGGCGTAAGGCGGGGCGGACGCACAGGAGGGGATGCGATTTGACAGGCCGTGACGCGCTTTTCACAGGCCCGGGCGGTAACATTGTTCGGCCGATCTACTGCGGAATCAGCGTCCACCGATCCAAGAAGCGATCAAATGGCCGGTCTCAGGCTTGCGACGCCTGCCCGGGCGCAGCCGGTTCCGCAGGCAAATCGAGCGCCCGGAGGGATGGCTGAGTGGTTTAAGGCGACGGTCTTGAAAACCGTTGTAGGCGGTAACGTCTACCGTGGGTTCGAATCCCACTCCCTCCGCCAGGTGAAACGGTCGACGCCAACATCGTGGTCAGCACGCCTGGTGAATCGAACGCCAGGCCAGGTACTGATCCATCCCTACAGAGAAGCGTGGGGCCTGTTTGGGACCCGGAATTGGCAGGCGCTTCGCCGCTCTGAGGCTCATTGGCAGACGATACTTGACGATCGCAGGCAGGGAGATCCTTCGAGAGCCTCAGGATGGCGGGTGAGCGAGTCTTATGGCACGGATGAGAGCCTCAGGATGGCGGGCGAGAGCCTCTGGGGAGCCAGGTAAAACCTCGTGGCCCAAGGTAAGAGGTCTCGACGCTAGCCAGTGCCCCCAAGCGCGGAAGACGGAATCAATCCGCCATTCTGGCGTGTCGGCCGGCAACCCTGACCTCGGTTTTAGTTCAGCGTCGCGGTGCCTGTCGGGAAGTTCTTCCAGTCTGGATTTAGGATGTAGGTGTGGTGCGACACGGCGTTCACGGGCACGGTTCCCGCTAACGGCTGCAATGCGAACGGTTCTGGCGAATCGTCCGGGTCAGGCTCAATCGTCACGTAAATAGGGGCGCCGGCGAGATCGACAGGAAACTCCAGACCTGGCGGCGGATTGACGAGGTAGTCTTCGCCCGGCTCCGGTGGGCCGTGGAAGAACAGGTCAAGGTCCGGGCCTTCCTTCTGGAACAGCTTCCAGCCCGCGTCGCCCGTAATCAGCTCCCGTCCGTTCTCGCCCTGGACAACCACCGAGACGTACTCGTCGAACATGACATCGAACATATCGGTCTCGTTCCTGTCGATAGGCCCGTTGTACGGAGCGGACATGTCGATGGCCCACGGGTCCCGAAACTTGCCGGACGTCACGGGCTGTCCCTCGATGTCCACAAACCCCTCGTAGAGCCATCCCTCTGGAAGCTCAGGAACGTAGAGGCAACGAGGGTCCGGTTCAAGCTGATCGACCGCCCGCCTGAACCAGATGCCGCTGTTCTCATTTGTACGCAGGTGGCCATCCGTCGGGGTCGCAAGGATGTAGAAGCCGTTGGCGCTCTGGAAGGTGTTGCCGACGGCGCGATCGTCACCCACCGTCAAAGACGCCACGCCGTCCATCACATCTCCCGCAATGATGCGCGTGGCCGACGGCCGACCGTCTGCGTCGCCCGCCGGTTCGATCGACACGACGATCGAGGTAACAAGTGCGGCAGCGGTGTCGATGCCGAAAGCGCCGTCCTTGACCGTCTTGCCGTCGAGTGTCGTCAGTTGACCGTCGTCAGTTGACCGTCGTCAGCGACGTTGAACTTACCCAGCGATGACGGCGTTTCGCCCACGAACGCCCATCCCTCGTAGTGGAACCCGTCCTGCAGCGGCCGGATCCCGGAGAGTTCGAGTACGACCTCATCACCCCCGTCTGACGAGCACGCGGCGAACATCGTCGAAAAGATTACGACGGAGATCGCCAGAAGCCTTGTCACATGGGTTCTCATGTTAGGGCGTCTTTCCTGAAATAAAGTCAGCGAGCAATGAGGTCATATTCTCTCGTTCCACGGGTTCGATGCGGTGCGGCGGAGGCGGAAAATCTTACCGCGTCAGGCTCCTCCTTCTACTGGCTACTGCCTCTCTACTGGCCTCTTGCTGGCCATCTGCTGTCTCCGGTCACCCAGTTTACGGACCGAGCGCGAAAATCGATCTTGCCTCGCAACGGAGTTACATCCCGGTACGTTCAGGCGTACGCACGGATCCAAGGCCGCGTATTACGAAAACGCACATATTTAACAAACGCTATTGCCTTTGGGTTGTGGTATCGTTCGCGATGGCATATTGAAGCTCGTCCCATGGTTAGCCGACTAAGCTCGGATCCGTGAAGACCAGTCCGTGATGCCAGAATCAGACCATGGAGAACGATCAAAGTGTTCCAGGACCGAAACATAGCGTGCGTAGAGTGCGGACAAGAATTCGCATTTAGCGCTGACGATCAGCAATATCATTCCGAACGCGGTTACTCCGACCCCAAGCGGTGTCCGGGCTGCAGGGCCGCACGTCGCGCCCAGGGCGGCGGCGGCGGACACGGCGGTGGTGGCGGTGGCGGCGGCGGCGGATTCCGATCCGACCGACCAATGTTTACCACCACCTGCGCACAGTGCGGACAAGAGGCTCAAGTGCCTTTCCAGCCGCGCGGTGACCGACCGGTGTACTGCAACTCGTGTTTCTCTTCCCAGCGGCAGTCCCGCAGCTGGTAGGAGTTAAGGCTCGATAAACAAACCGCCCCGGGGATCAAAATCCCCGGGGCGGTTTTCTTTTTGCACTATTTTTTCTGTGGGCAGTCGAGTTCCTTAAGGCGCGACCCCCTACCCGTGTATCCACTCGCCGACCTTCACGGGGTCGAGAACGGCGCCTTACTTCTGCGTCCCACGGACTGCGTGACAGACGTGGGCGGGTGGATATCCGCTCCCGG
>JAQBUX010000169.1 GCA_027623795.1 Chloroflexota bacterium | reverse complement strand
GAATCATGCCCTCGGGCAAGCCGAATGCTAGTCGGCAAATCCGACCAGAACGACAGACGGGTCATAAGAGACCCGTCCCGCCCGCGTTACATCATTACGGAGCCGGGAATCGGTTACCGGCTAGTGCAGGTGACGACCTGACGCACCCGAGTTCCCGGCGCCAGATGGACAACCGGTGGTGTGTGGTGGCGGCGTGGCGATACCCCGACCGGGCGCGTAATCAGGCCAGCTGAAGTTCGCCGGGACATCAGTCCTTCGAAAACGTCAAACACTCCGTTGGCGTGTTTGACGCGCGGGCCTTCGTCACCATCGAGCCCCGGGGGCGGCTTCTCATGCGCCCCCAAAATGCGTTCCGTGATCGAGCCGTCATGTCTCTGACATGTCTTTGGGGGGGCCGCTTGATCCACTCAACGTCTGACGTCGGCGCCGCCCAATGCGGCGCCGAGGACTTCCGCCTCAGATGCCAGGTTGAAGTCTCCGTGGACCGTGTGCGCTATGGCGCCAGACGCGGCCGCAAAGTCCGCCGTCCTCTGCGAACCCCATCCGTTCATGACGCCCCAGATCGCTCCCGCAGCGAACCCGTCCCCGCCGCCGACTCGATCCACGATATCGATCTCGTGACGCCGGCTGAGGGCGATCTCGGTACCGTCGAAATACACTCCCTGCCAGGAGTTGTGGTCGCTCGAATGGACGTCACGTACCGTAAGCGCAACCTTGTCGAACCCGAATTTTGAAACGGCGGACTCTACGAAAGAGCGGTAAGAATCCGCGGTCCGGCCATCCGGCTCGATGTTCCCGGACTCCCCGAGCATCACGCCAAGGATCGGATCGCGGGCGCTGCCGATCGCAACGTCCACGTACTTCATGAGTGGCGTGAGCCGGTCAGCGGCCTCCTCCGGGCTCCACAGCGCGCTGCGGTAGTTGAAGTCCGTGCTGACCGTCATCCCTGCCGTTTTCGCGGCCTCGCAGCCGGCTGCAACTGTCGCCGTCGCCCGCTCGGAGATGGCGCAGGTGATCCCGGAGAAGTGAAACCAGTCGCGACCGGCGAGCGCGGCCGGCCAGTCGATCATCTCCGGCTCGATCTCCGACATCGCAGAGCGCGCTCTGTCGTACACGACCGCCGACGGGCGCATTGAAGCGCCGATCTCGAGAAAGTAGAGGCCAAGGCGGTCGCCGCTCCTGACAACCTTTGACGTGTCTACGCCGTACTGCCGGATGAAGTTGACGCAAGCCTGTCCGATGTCGTTGTTGGGGATGCGGGTGACGAGCGCTGTGTTGACGCCAAACTGCCCCAGGGCTACGGCGACATTACATTCAGTACCACCGTAGATGGCGTCAAACTGGCGCGCCTGCGTGAGGCGCTCGCGCCGCGGGGTTGTCAGTCGGAGGAGCACCTCCCCGATGGTCACGAAGCTGTGGGACGACATGGGGCGGTTACATCTCCAGTGCGCATCGCCGCGCTGTATCTCGAAATGGCCGCCTCGATATCGACGGCTCAGGTGACATTCGTGGACGTGCCGTGGCCAGCCGGGACTTCACGACCGCCGCCTTAGTGACTATCTCAAAACCCCTTCTCCCATCGGGTGTGTTTTCGGAGTCAGCCACTTGCGAGCCAAGTTTCCATTGTGGCGCCGCACCGGATGGCAGCTTTTGAGATAGTTTCATGTTCGCGCTGTAGGGGCGAATGACTATCCGCCCTTCCCGGCGCGGTTGACCGATTCCACGCCCCGCCGGGCCACCCGGGCCGGTAGTCAGCGGCCCCTACGATGTGTTGGCAGGCCGAGGTCGTTCGTACATACATCCCGGGCGGCAGCTTTTGAGATAGTTTCTAGGCGAGCCCGAACCTGTCCTGGCGTATTTCCAGCGGCAGCTCATCCCAGCGGGGCGGAGTGTAGTCGGTCGTCATGTACACCCGCTGGCCGCTCTCGGCGGACAGCGCCACCTTCTCCATGAACTCGATCACGTGCGCAAGCTGACGCGGGCCGTTGAGCAGCGGCTTCCCGTCCAGCACGGCGTCGGCCAGAGACAGGAGCGTCGCCGGGTGCAAGGCCCAGCGCGAGTCCAGTCCTCTGATCTCAACGTCCTGCCAGCCGGCTATGTCGGTCTCCCAATCGTCTTTGTACAGGCGGATTCGCAAAACCTGATCGCCGCCGTACACCTCGATCGTCCCTTCGCTTCCGAACAGCGACATGCAGGGCGCCTCGGTGCTCATCACCACGTACCCCGTGTCCATCGTGCCGAGCGTGTTGTTGCCCATATCGAACACGATCACATTGTTGTCCGGGACGGTGGCCGCGACCGTGGTCCCGCGGGCGGGACCGTCACGCATCACCCGTTCAGGCATGGAGGTTGTCGCCATCGCCGACAGAGATTTCACGCCGCCGAGCAGGCCGGTCAGGCGGACCAGCCCGTACCCGGCCATGCTGGACATGCCGCCCGCGCCCGCTGCGTAAAACCACGAGAAGTCTGTCGGCGCGCCCGGCCGCGAGCCCGGCCCCATCGACGACTGGCTGATCTTGATCATGTTGATCTTGCCGATCACGCCCTTGGAGATCAGTTCCATGAGGCGACGCTGCCCGGGATGCAGCATGTTGGGCGGAGCGCATGAGACGTGAAGCCCGCTCTTCTCCGCCATGTCGCAAATCTTCTGTGCGTCCTCGAACCGCTCCGTCATCGGCTTTTCGACGAGGACATGTTTGCCCGCCTCAAGCGCCATCATCACCTGCTCAGCGTGGAACGTATGCGGCGTCAGCACCGCCACCGCGTCGAGGTCCGCCCAGCGGAGCATCGTTTCGTAGTCGCCGTACGGCGTGCCGCCATATTCGTCGGTGAAGTGCTTTGCGCGCGCCTCGTCGATGTCACATACCGCCGCCAACTGCAGTCGGTCGTCCCAGTGCCGGGTGCCCGGCAGGTAATACCACTGCGCAGCGGCGCCCGCGCCCACGATGCCAATCTTGAGACGGTCAGCCATTTTGAACCTTTTCTTGATCGCTAATGAGCGGCGTCCACGGGTTTCCGACGAGGCGTTGGACTAACCACGCTGCTCCCAGTCGCCGCCGACCTGGTCGTATCGCTTCTCCAGGTTGGAGATCGCATCGGCGGAGATCGGGAGTCGGTTGTGTATCAGCTCGATGTTTGATTCCAGATGTGAGGGGTTGAGGGTGCCAACTATCGCCGTAGAGACCTCGGGGCGGCCGAGAGTGAAGCCCATGGCCATGTCGATCGGGTTGTCCGGCGCGCCGTCAATAGGCCCCTCCGCCGCCATAACTCCCGCCCGTCGGAAGTACTCCTCCGTGTAAGAGGTCGGCATGTGGTAGTACGGATTCGGGTCCGTCGCCCGGCCCCATACAGCGTTGCCGATCGGTCGCTTGATGATGAGTCCCATTCCCTGCTCAACGACGCCGGGGAACAGATTCTTTCGTGCGCCCTGGTCTACCAGGCTGAAACTCGTCTGGAGGGTCTCGAACTCCCGGCTCTCGACCGCCCATTTGGCGTTCTCGTTGTCTCCGGAGTAGCCGATGTGTCGCGCCTTCCCGGCGTCGCGCGTGTCCTGAATGGCGCGGATCACGTCGCCCTTCTCAAGAATCTCGACCGAGCATGAGTGGAGCTGGATCAGGTCTACATGATCGGTCTTCATGAGTCGCAAACTGCGATCGATGGATTCGATAATCAGGTCGTAGGTCCAATCCTCACCCTCGCCGCGGGGCAAGAAATGGCCGGCTTTGGTCGCCAGCACGTACTCGTCTCGCCGGTGGGGAATCGACCCCCGACGAAATCTTCCGACAGGCCGTAGCAGGCGGCCGTATCCAGGAAATTGATGCCGTTGTCGAGCGCCGTGTTGAGGACCGCTGCGGCCGTCTTCTCGTCTTCATTGGTCAGTATCGATCCGATTTCCGACAGCCCGATTCCGAGCCTGCTGATTTCAAGTCCAGTCTTTCCGAGTTTTACGCGGTCCATGTATTGAGGGTCCTTCCAAGGGTGTAATTTGCACAGTCGGGGCAGAGTGCGCCGGGTCCTGTACACGATCGAGCACGCCAGTGCGAATCCCACCGCCGGAGAAGATACCGGAACGTGACGGCCTGCGGTGACACAGGCCACGATACTTTCGCCCGCAGATCGTGAAATCTCGCTGGTTGTATCATCCGCCCATCATGACAAGTGAGAGGGCGCAAAGACGGATCGAGCGGCTACTTGACCGCATCGACGCCGCGGAAGAGGCGGACGACTGGCGTTCCGTACGAATCCTGTCGCAGAACGTCCTCGCGGTCGATCCTGACAACGCCGAGGCGGCGGCATATCTGGAAGCCGCCGAACGCTGGCTCGCGGACGTGGGGCCGATTACCGCCACATCCTCTCTCCCAACGGGAGAGAGCCAGGGTGAGGGGAATCCTTCCGGACGGGAGGACGAGGCAAACGCGCCGTCTCCGATACTTACGGTGCCCATCGCAAGAACGCCGTTCTCTGCTGTTCCATCGGCGGCTGAAGGCGAGGAGGACGCCACCCCCACATCCTTCGCCAACGGACGCTACCAGGTCAGTAAGTTCCTTGGGGAGGGCGGCAAGAAACGTGTCTACCGGGCGCACGACACTTTGTTGGACCGCGATGTTGCGTTCGCCCTCATAAAGACCGAGGGGTTCGATCAATCCTCCAGGGAACGGATCTCCCGCGAGGCCCAGGCCATGGGCCGCCTGGGGGTACATCCCAACATCGTTGCCGTCCTTGACCTGGGGCAGGAAGTCGATGGCTCGCCGTTCATGGTCACGGAGCTTATGGGCGGCGGTGATGTGGAGGGGTTGCTTGAAAAGACCACCCCCGAATCCTTCGACAAGCACAGGACAGGCTCCCCTCCTTGAGAAGGAGGGGGCTATTTGGAGCCCTCTCCCTCCCATGGAGAGGGTCTGGGTGTGGGTCGTCCCGGTCTCCCTCTTGCGCGCACGATAGAGATCGGCAAAGCCGTTTGCGAGGGCCTTCAGTTCGCGCACGAGCGCGGAATCGTCCATCGCGACCTGAAGCCCGGCAACGTCTGGCTCACTGAAGCTCTCCTTCGGCCCGGCTCAGGACAGGCCTCGACGGGCTCAGGCCAGGTTCAAACCGCCAAGATCGGCAATCGAGCGGTCAGGTTGTGGCGACGAACTGCGTGCCCGTCCGGTACCAAGGGCGGTGAGCATGAGCCGCCCGGTACGGGTGCTCGTCTTCGTTCTGGTCGTTGCGGCACTATGGGTGAGCCGGGGAGAGTCTCCCGAGGAGACGAGGATCGAGGAAGCGGCTATCTAGGGACAGCCATGAGAATGGGTCCGATGCTCACTGGGGTTTGAATCTTGGTCGACTGACTCCGCTGACGCAGAAGAGGCGGCCACTGCCGACGGGGGTCTCCAAATGCTCGGAATGGTCACTCCGGCGGCTTATAGCGGGTACCTCTTCTGGAACGTTTCTGATGGCGTGAACAAGTAGACGAGCGCCTCGATCAGACTTATCCATAACGGGATGGTTGTCCAGGATAGCGCTAGGTAGAGGAACCCCTGACCGTACTTCTTCAGATAAAACTTGTGTCCTCCCGCCCAGCCGAGTAGGACCGCGAGAATCACTGTCAACCATTTATCCTTGCCCCCACGATCATAACTCGGGACAGCAGGCACCACAGAATTTTGCCGGACCCCGCAAGTAGGGCAAACTTCCGCCAGTTTCTTCACGACCGCACCACATGACGAACAATACTTTTCGTCCGCCCCAATGAACACTCGCTGGCCAGCAACCGACCCGAACCGCGCCGGTGCCACAAGAGGTGTCTCGACCGCAGCGTCAGCCGACTGGGGCACGCCGCAGTTTGGGCACATCAGCGCCTTGACGTTGATGACGTTCCCACAAGCTGAGCAGAACTTTTCATCGGACTGCCTAGAACGGACTTGTGTCATTCAACCGTACATCCCCTAACTGCGACGTTTAACAAGTAATCACTAACGCGACCTTTCCGTGTCGCGGGTTGACCCTTGCTCAATCCCGCCAGGGCAGCTCGATTAGAATCTGCGAAATAACACTGGACGCCCCACATACTGAACTGCCCACCATCTGTCAGTGTGACGTATGCATCTCCGAGTATGTCTTCATCGATAGACGTTACGATCCCGGTAACTCTCACGATGGCGTCTTTGTACTTGGCGTCAGCCCCGATCCTATTGGCTTCGTAAGCGGCGTAGAGGGAACTCGCGGTAACGGGGATCACCACCGCTTCCCCTGACTGCACCGACTTCGCGATGTCCTTCTGAACGTCCTGATCCGTCTCGCAAGCCACAACTCCGGCGACCAGAGTCATGAGCATGAGAATCATTCCTAGACGTCGCATGGTCGCCTCCTTACCCCGGCACTTCGCGGAAGGTAGTTCGCCCAGAACAGAGGTTGTCCCGATCGTTAGGACAGAAGTGGCTCCGGAAAACTGAACAGTGGGGATAAGTGGATTCTCTGCTCCAACCGGGCATGATGTTGCC
>JAQBUX010000168.1 GCA_027623795.1 Chloroflexota bacterium | reverse complement strand
GGGTTTCGGCGACCGACGCAAGGAAATGTTGCGTGACATCGCCATCCTGACCGGTGGACAGGTGATCTCTGAGGAAGTCGGGCGCAACCTGGACTCCGCAGAGATCGAAGACCTGGGACGCGTAAAGCGCGTCGTCTCCACCAAGGACGACACGACATTCGTCGAGGGCGCGGGCGACCACGCCGAGATCCAGGGACGCATCTCCCAGATCAAGGCACAGATCGAGGAGACCACCTCCGACTACGACCGCGAGAAGCTCCAGGAGCGCATGGCAAAGCTCTCTGGTGGGGTCGCGATCATCAAGGTAGGCGCGTCGACCGAGATCGAGCTCAAAGAGAAGAAGCAGCGCGTTGAGGACGCCCTGTCCGCAACACGCGCAGCTGTCGAAGAGGGCATCGTCCCCGGCGGCGGCACAGTGCTGATCCGGGCGGCGTTGAACCTCAAGAAGGTCAAGGCCAAGGGCGACGAGCAGACCGGCATTGACGTACTCCGCCGTGCGCTGGAAGCCCCTATCCGCGTCATTGCGGAGAACTCCGGCGCTGAAGGCGCTGTGGTGCTCGACAACGTCGGCAAGCACGAGGGCAACTACGGATACGACGCCCTCGCCGAGAAGTACGGCGACATGCTGGCAATGGGCATCGTAGACCCGGCCAAGGTGACCAGGGCTGCGGTCGAAAATGCCGTCTCCGTGGCGGGAATGATCCTGACCACAGAGTCGCTAATCACCGATCGACCCGAGCCGGCCGGCGCCGGTATGCCCGGTGGCATGCCTCCGGGTGGCGGGATGGACTTCTAGTCTTTCCTGACGACGGATCACTACGATCCACTGAGAAGGGGCCGGACCTACGGGGCTGGCCCCTTCTCGCGTCCGCGGGCGATCCAAAGAAAACGCTGTTCACCTCGACGGGAGTGTGAACGACACCCGTTCGCACATGCGTCATCTATGACACCGGGCGCGTAACTTGCCCGGGCCGTTGCTACAATCGCCGCTCACCCGTATCTACTGCACCCCATGCAATCCTTTCGATTTGTACACGCCGCCGACCTCCATATCGACTCCCCGTTCAAGGGGCTGTTGAAGTACGAGGCGCGGGTCGCTCAACGGCTCAAAGAAGCCACATTCGAGGCGTACTCGAACCTGATAGACCTTTGCATATCTGAGGGCGCCGATTTTCTTGTAGTAGCCGGGGATGTGTACGACGGAGCGGACCGGAGCGTACGCGCCCAGATGCGTTTTCGCGACGGACTGGCACGCCTTGAAGAGAACGGCATCCCGTCACTCGTGACGCACGGCAATCACGACCCGCTCGATGGATGGGTGTCTCGACTTCGGATGCCTGAATCCACTCACGTCTTCGGTTCGGAACCGGAGTGGAAGACGGTCACCGCACGCGGAGATGCGATCGCCCAGGTCCAGGGCGTCAGCTATCCGACGCGAGAGGTCCACGAGAACCTGGCGCTCCGGTTCACGCCGCCGTCGCAAGACCTTTTCTCCATCGGCCTGCTCCACTGCAATGTGGGCGGCATCGCCGAACACGACGACTACGCGCCTTGCACGGTAGAGGACCTGTCTGCGGTCGGCATCGACTACTGGGCGCTGGGACACGTACATACCCGCCAGACGCTGAAGGACTCAAACCCTGTGATCGCCTACCCGGGCAATCTGCAGGGTCGTCATCCGAACGAGCGCGGAGAGCGCGGGGCGCTGGTCGTCGACGTGGACCAGGCCGGGCGCGTCACATCGAGATTTGAGGCGCTCGACGTCGTCCGCTGGGAGACCCTGACGGTGCATATCGACGGCCTGCCTGACCTTGACGCGCTTTTGGATATGGCGCACTCCCGGATTCAGCAGGAGCGGACCAACGCGGGCGGGAGGGACCTCGTGTGCCGTATCGAGTTGACCGGCCGCGGGCCTTTGCAAACCGACCTGTCCGCGGAAAACGCCGTTGAAGACCTCGCGGAGGAGCTGCGTAGCGGATACATTTCCGCGACGCCGTTTGTCTGGGTCGAACGAATCTCCAACAGGACCAGCCCGGAAGTCGACATAGCGACGCTCGCCGGAAGAGACGATTTCGTGGGCGCCGTGATGAAACGCGGCCTCGTGGCTCTTGAGCAGGACGACACGGCGGACGGCCTCCGCGAATCGCTTTCCACCGTCCTGTCCCAGAGACGTTTCGCCGGCGTCCTGGAGATGCCGGACGATCCGCAGATGGCGGCGATTCTCGACGCGGCGCGCTGGGAGTTGGCCGAGTTGTTCGAGCGCGGGGACTGAGATGCAGATAACCAGGCTAGACCTGGATAACTTCGGGCCGTTCAACGCCCTCCGCGTTGACGGCTTCTCCCCCGGCCTGACGATCGTCCACGGCGAGAATGAGGCCGGCAAATCCGCCCTCCGCGCCTTCATGCGCGTGGTCCTTTTCGGCTTCCCGCAGCGGCGCACTCCGGAGCGGTCCCAGTACTACTACGAACCTCTACTTCCCGGCGGCGCGGGCGGCAGCATGCACGTCCTCGACTCCGCCGGAGATCCCTACGCCATCAACCGCGTTGAGGGCGTGCGCGGGGGTCCCGTAACGATTTCCGGGACCCGGGACGGCGGGGAAGACCTGCTGGCAGAAATTACTGGCGGCGTGGATGATGCGTTCTACCAGAACGTCTTTAGCATCAGCCTCTCGGAACTTCAATCCTTCGAATCACTCGGTCGCGGCGAAATTACGGATAGGATCTACTCCGCCGGTCTCGGCCTCGGCAACATCAGCCTCCGCGAGGTGACCAGGCAACTGGACGATCGGCTGTCCACGTTCCAGCGCACCGCATCCACGAGGTCAACGGCCGGCTCGCTATTCGATATCGAGAAAGAGCTTCGTGCGGCCCGTGATGAACTGGAGGACCGGCGGCGCGATCTTTCGGGATACGACCGGCTCGGCGAAGAGTTGGGAACACTGGAGCGTTCCGCCGCAGATCTCGACGATCAGCTAACAGCATTACGAACCGGCGCCCTGCGCACAAGCCGCCTCCTGGAACTGCGGGCGCCCTGGCAGGCGCGTCGGCGTTTGCATGACGAGATTCAGACGTTACCCGCCGCCGACGCAGTGCCGGTCGGCGCCGTCGACAGACTCGCCACTTACGAGGCCGACGTACGGAACGCTGAATCGCGGCTTGCTGACGGCGACAGACGGGACCGCGAACGAGCGCGCCACGCATCGAGCCTTCCGCTAATAGAGGCCTTCGGAAGAAGAGAAAACGATGTCCGGCGGGCCGTGTCACGTATTGGTTACTACGAGGAAGCGCTCCGAGACCTTCCGAGGCGTGACGCTGAAGCCGCCGAGATCGAAAACGGCGTCGTTCGCGACCTCGTCGCTATCGGACCCGGATGGACGCCGGACAGATTAGACGAGTTTAACGACCACGCCGGAATGATCGCCGGCGTACAGGCGGCCGCAGATTCCCGAGCGGACGCGCAACGAGAGGCAGCGCGGACCCGCGCGGACCAGGTTTCGACGAACGAAGCGGTTCGTCAGGCGACCGACGCGCTCCTTACCGCGACCCACCGGCTCCAGGCGACGCCAGACCCGCCATCCGGATCTGTGGAGGAGCTTGAACAAAGGCGTGACCGGCTCGAGAGCCTTCAGGGCGCGCTGGCCGAGCTCGAATCCGACCGATCACAACGTGTAACCCAACGACCGGCGGGCCGCGACGGGTTTGATCGACCCGGAGGCCTCCTGCTTGGCATCCTTCTTGCAATCGCCGGGTTGGCCGGAATCGTATGGGCCGCGATCGCGTCCGAGATCACCGGCTTCGTAGTGGGCGCTGGCGCCTTGATAGTCGGTGCGTCCCTGGCCGTAACGGCTCAGAGGCAATCCAAACAAAAACCTGCCGGAGAAGGCAGCGGGGTTGAAGGCCGGCCGAGCGTAGAGCAAGAGATAGTCTCGATCGTCGCGGGGCTTGGGCTGCAATCGACGCCGTCATCCCGCATGGTCGTGGAGATGCGCAACGCTGCAGGTCGTGATATCGAAAACCGACGCGAGTCGGAGGCCCTGGCCGAGAGCGTCGAAACGGCCAGGGCGACGTTGAGCACAGCAAATCACCGGACGGATGAAGTAGCCGCCGGCTGCCTGGAAGCAGACCAGGCGCTTCGACAGGCCGACGAAGGCTGGACACACCTGCTCACCGAGTTAGGTTTCCACGCCCATTTCGAACGCGATGGCGCCCTTGCCGCAGTCAACGAACTCGGCCTTCTTGCTGCGCGCAGACGGCAGGCTTTCGGACTTCGCGAACGGGTGACCGGCATGCAGACCCGGAATACCGAAACTGATCGGCTGGTCACCTCAATTCTCGAAGATGCCGGGCTCCAGTCTTCTGGAGCGGAGGGAGGGCTGGCCGCGCTCCGGGAGATGGAGAGGCGATGGGAAGACCACGTCGAAGCCGTAGGCCAGCGACAGACGCTGTCGCGCGAGTCAGACGACTGGAAGGACGAACGCGAGGGGTTGCTCGCAAGCAGAGATGCGGCCACCGCCGGGATCGAAAACATGCTGAGGGACGCCGGTTGTGATACCGCCGAACGGTTCCGTGAGGTGGCAACCATGTCGGAGCGCCGCCGAACACTCGATAACGAACTCGACACCATCCGCAGAGCTACCCCCGATCTGTTCAACGAAAATGCCCCCTCGATCGACGAGGCGCTCGGACAGGCGGCGCCGGAGGATCTGCAGGCACGTCTTGCGGGATACGACGAAGAGATCGAACGTACACGTCTGGAACGCGACGCCGCCGTCAGCCGCTCCGGTGAGGTGACGGCGATCCTCCGGCAGATGGAGACGGAGGCCGAGGTCGCGCGACTCCATGCCCGCATCGACGAACTTACGGAGCGTCTGCGCGAGGACGCCCGTCGATGGAGTGTCCTGACGGTAGCACGCGCGCTTCTCGATCAAACCCGGGAGGAGTTCCAGGAGCGGCGTCAGCCATCTTTGTTGCAGACGGCGTCCCGGTACTTTAGCCAGATGACCATGGGCAAATACGCTGCCGTCCGGGCTGTTATCGGCGAGGAAAGGTTTGAGGCCGTCTCGGAAAACGGCCGGCCCGTCCGTCCGGAGCGTCTCAGCCGCGGCGCGGCCGAGCAACTCTGGTTGTCCATACGCTTCGCCCTCGTGGACGAATATCGATCCCGGTCTCCTCTACCGGTGATCCTCGACGATCTCCTCGTCAACTTCGACCCGCAGCGGGCACGGGCGGCTTGCGACGCGATCTCCGTCCTGGCGGCGCGCCAGCAGGTGATCTTCCTGACCTGCCAGCCATCGACGGTTTCGATGCTCCGGGACGCGGTCATCGCCGGTCCGGGTAACGATATCTCCGTGATCAATCTCGGAGGGCAGGGTAACCAACCCGTCGAGGTCCGGTATGAAGACGCACCGGCCAATCCCAGCCCTGTCCAGTCATACCCGCCCGCATCCGACCAACCGATCGAACCGGAGCTCCAACCCCTACCCCCTCGGACGCGACCGCTTCTCTGAGTCGTGGCGACACGGGCTCGGCTCTGGGCGTTAGCCCGCAGCGCCGTCGGTATGCGCCCCGTTACTCCGAGGCCAGCCCGAACGTAGCCTGAGTTCAGAGTCCAACCGAAATTGCTCGCGGACGCGCCCGGCGGGTCTTCACACCCTCCGTTAGTTGCGAACGCGCTCGCGGGCTCGCGAGGAGCGCAAAAACCCCGGAGACACATGCGGCCGATCCGATTCATCCATGCGGCAGGACTACATCTAAACAGCCCGTACTCCGGTCTGCGAGATCCTGGCGCGTCCGTCGACGAACGCCTCCGCGCCGCCCCGTTTGAGGCGTTCCGTAACCTGCAGGCGCTCTGCGAGTCCGAGGCGCCGGACTTCCTGTTAGTCGCCGGGGGTGTCTTCGACCTGGCCGACCGCAGCGTTCATGCCCAACTGGCGTTTCGCGATGGCCTTGCCGCCATAACCGGCGCCGGGACGCCCGTGTATCTCGCCCACGGAAAAAATGATCCCGCGGCCGCGTGGTTGCCCGCGATCGATTGGCCTGACGGCGTTCACGTCATGGGCGGCCGGCCGGAGTGGTGGCCAGTGATCAAAGACGACGAGATGATCGCCCGGGTGCAGGGCGTCAGTCAGCTATCCAGCTCACTGACACAAACGGCCGCATCCGACTTCCATGAAGCCACGAACGCCGAGGTTTTCGCTCTTGGACTTGTCAGCGAGATCGCAGTGCCGGAGCAAGTTTCGTCCGATCCGTTTGAAGGCCTCCCCGACCTCCATTACTGGGCGCTTGGATCGCCACGGGATGGAGCGCCAGAAAGCGACCAGTCCCGAAGGGTCCTTGCCACCGGTCCGGTCCAGGCGCTTTCGCCGCAACAGACGGGACCGCACGGTTGCTATCTAGTTGTACTTCCCACGTAGGTTATTGACATGTGAGGGGGTCCCCGTCGTTGCTATGTGGAAGACATTGACCCACCAGCAAACGGAGCCCCCTCATGTCGCA
>JAQBUX010000167.1 GCA_027623795.1 Chloroflexota bacterium | reverse complement strand
CCCGGGTAGACGGGCGTCGCCTTCTGGAAAACGCAACCGGGTCCCACCCAGGTCGTCGAGATCTGCGTGGCGCCTTATCTGGCAACAACTAAACGAAGCACACCGGAGAAGCCTCAGTTGGCACGAGTCAAGCGCGGCGTAACGAAGCACAGGAGGCATCACGCCGTCCTGCAGAGCGTTCGCGGACACCGCGGGTCACGCAACAGGCGATACAAAGTCGCGCGGGAGTCATTGATACATGCGATGGCGTACCAGACGGCTCACCGTAAACTGCGCAAACGCGAAATGCGAGCGCTGTGGATACTTCGGATCAACGCCGCGGCGCGGACCCACGGACTGAGCTATTCCAGGCTTGTCCACGGCTTGATCATGGCCAACGTCGAGATCGACCGTAAGCAGCTCGCTGACCTGTCGGTTCGAGAGCCGGATGCGTTTGCTCAGGTCGCACGGGTCGCTTCTGAGGCGCTCGCCGCCTGAACCTGGATCAATGTAGGGGACCCGCGACTTAGTAGCACGGACCTCGCCTGTCTGGGACTGACTACGGATCTAAAGGCGACGAACCGAAAAGGACGCCCTCCGATGGGCGTCCTTTTCTTATCAGACGGTTTCCTGCCCCGATTTGCGTCAGCCGACCGAGCCGTCAACCATGACGAATACGAACAGCAGGGCAAGGTACAGAAGCGAGTACTTGTAAAGCCCGGCAACCGCGGGGCGGCTTTCGTTCCAAAACAGGCGCGCTGAGAGCAGAAGAAAAATACTACCGAGCACGGCCGCCGATATCAGGTAGATGACGCCGAGCCGGTCGCTCGCCACGGTGAAAGCAAGCGTCAGCGCAACCAGTAGCACCGTGTACAAAGCGATGGACCAGTTCGTCATCGAGCGCGATGCGACTACCGGCAGCATGGGGATTCCTACCGCCTTGTAATCGTCCCTTATGAGCAGCGCCAGCGCCCAGAAGTGTGGCGGCGTCCAGAAGAAAATGATGGCGAACAGGTACCACGATTCGAGACCAAGGCTGTTCTCGACGGCGGCCCACCCTACCAGCGGCGGTATCGCACCGGCGCCCCCGCCGATGACGATGTTTTGGACGGACGACCGCTTCAGCCAGATCGTGTAGATCACGACGTAGAACAGCGTTCCCGCCATCGCCAGCAGGGCGGCCAGGACGTTGGCCCACAGAGCCAGGACGACGAAGCTGAAGATATTCAGGATCACGCCGAACGCGAAGGCGCCAGACGGGCTAATCCTGCCGCTCGCCACGGGTCGGGTGCTTGTGCGGCCCATCTCCTTGTCGATGTCGCGGTCAAGCCAGTGGTTTAGCGCGCTCGCACCGCCGGACGCGGCCATGCCGCCGGCCAGCACCGCGGCAAACACGGTCCCATCGGGGAAGCCTCCGGCCGCCAACACCATCCCTGTAATCGACGTGAGCACCAGCAGGGACATGATCCGGGGCTTTGTGAGCGCGACGTAATCCCGGACGACGGCGTTAATGCCGGCCGACTTTGGTTTTACGTCGTACAGTTCAGGCGCCGACATATCTTTATGCTTCTGCGCCGCGTGCCGGTTCGGCTTCGCGTCCATATGGTTGCATTAACAGTACCGCCGCCAGCAGAACGAGGTCGGTCCACATGATTGTCGCAAGCGACAGATGGATCGCTTGCGCCCACTCGGAGAAGTCAGTCCACGGGTTGGCCGCCCCGACCAGGACCTGGCCAACTACTGTGACCAGCGCTCCGACCGCCAGCAAGCGTACCACCTGCGACCCGCCGGACAGCCGATATGCCCGGTGCGCCGCCCAGAGCGCCACCACGGTGCTCACACCCGCAAACACGCGGTGCGTCGCGTGGATCCATACCAGCTCCGATTCGGGGATGATCGATCCTCCGCAGAGAGGCCAACTGGGGCAGACTGCGCCGGCCCCGCGCCAGACGGCGTACGAGCCTGAAAGAAGGGTGGCCAGCGCAAGTACCGCGGCGATGTTGGTGACGCGGCGCGCCGTCACGAGATCGCCGGCAGATTCCAGCGCGGCCATCAACCGGCCGCCTGACACGTCCGGGATGCCGGACGTGTCAGAGAACCGCCGCTGCGTCCAGCCTGTGGCGGCTGCCGCAAAAGCGAGAACGGAAAACAGCACGACGCCCTCTGCAAGACCCAGATGGAGCGTTCTGAGCGCCGGCTCGACCTCGGACAGGACGACCGCACCGCCGATACCGCCCACGATGGTGATCAAGACCAGGGAACCGGTGGTGACGGTCACAAGGAAGCGATTGTCGCGGTGGATGAGCCAGACTCGTATGACCGCGGCTATGAACACCAGGCCAACGGACGAACCGGCGGTACGGTGACTCCACTCGATCATCGTGTGGTATTCAAACTTCGGGATTAACGAGCCGTGACACAGAGGCCAGTCAGGGCATCCCAGCCCGGACTCGGTAACGCGTACGACGCCGCCCAGAGTGATCTGAATAATTGCGCCGATGACCATCAGGCCGAGCAACGTCAATAGCAGTCGGTCGTTCGATGCAGCAGTGAGTCCGGAGCCGGGGCGGGCGATGGTATCCACTTGCTTGGCCGGCCCTTATATCCGGAGATTGCGCGCCATTTCACAAAGGCGAGTGAAGTATAGCCGCGACGCCCGGTCTAATCAGTAAAGATCCGCATGTGCTACGGCCGACCCGACTACTCGGGCGGACGAAATGCGAGGAGTTCGCCGGTTACCAGCAGCCGGTGGTCGTACACGAGCTTCGGGTAGGAGGCCGCAAGCGTCACCGTCGACTCCGACGTCTCGGCCAACACCAGGTCGTCGCGATGCACAAAGTCCGTCCCCGTCACCCTGTACAGGAACTCGCCGTCGGCGCTGCCGATAATGATGTCAACCGGGTCATTTTTGACGAGATCGACCACGTCCGGCAGATCGTGGAATACGTTGCCCTCGCCACGGACCGGGCTTTCGAGGTGGCCGAAGTACCAGCCGGCCCCGGTTTGGCCCGGCAGAGCCGTCCCCGGGATGTGGCCGACGATGTCCACCGGACTCTCCCACACCAGGCGATCGCCTTCGGTGTGGAGGGTGAGATCGTAGACGCCGGTCGTGAGACCGATCGCCGGAATCTTGAGCGTCTCCGCCGCCGCCTTGAAAAGTCGCCCGGCGTTCAGGTCAGCGGGATTGACATAGACGAATCCGTCGGGGAGGTCTGCGCCGCCGTATGGAGCGGAACCCGCCCACTCCGGCTCCGCCCAGTATTTGGGATTGGTCCACCGCGCAGGGAACAACTGCGCTTCACCGGCGACACCGGCAATAAAAACGTCATCCGGAGCATCCGGTGACGTGGACGGCTGGACGTTGGCCTCCGGCGGTGGCGCCGTTACCCAGGCGGCTCGCTCGATCGGCGACACGTCGTAAACGAGTTCACCCAGACGAGATCGCGCGAGTTCGGCGTAAACGAGATAGCCAAGGCCAACCGCGAGCATCACCAGACCAGCGCCGATGATTAAAGACGCAGCGCGTACGCGCCACCGCTTTCGTGGTCGTCGAGGTCGCGCCGGGCTGGCGTTATCCGGGGTGGTCGTGGCGAAACTCAAGAGCAGCTTTCCCTGAATGGTCAGCCGTTCCTGTCGTTCCCGGGGTCAACCTGTGGTCAGCGCGGGACTCTTCTTTGTCGGTCCGCGTCGGCGAGGATCGGCTCGTTCAAGTATACGTCGCCGTTCCTGATCTTCAGGTTAAAACCGCAGCCGGGATTCGTGCATACCCATGCCTTGTAATGCACGGCGGAACCCTGGCCGCCGAAGTCAGACAAGGGGACCAGATCGCCCTCGCCACATGATTTACAGTCTGGAAAGTTTTCGGACTCCACTGCGGCCTCCCGACCTTCTGCATCGACACCCTACGGCAACCACGGCGGTCCGGGGCGTTCCACAATTATCGCCGCATACGATCCCTAAAGAAAGTAAATAATTGGTATCGGTAACGTTTCATTACCGGAAATGTGCCGGGAGTTGGGTCTATCTGGTGAATATCAAAGCTAGAATCACGGGATGATCGTTCTTGGGATCGAGTCGTCGTGCGACGATACCGCCGCCGCCGTGGTAGCAAATGGCCGAGAAATCAGGTCAAACGTCGCGACGTCTCAGGCCGAGCTTCACGCACGTTACGGAGGCATCGTACCGGAACTGGCGTCACGCAGCCACGTCCAACAGATCGTCCCGGTCGTGCGCGCTGCGCTGGCGGACGCGGACCTGACGCTGCCCGAGGTCGACGCCATCGCCGTGACAAGTGGGCCCGGCCTCGCGGGTTCGCTGATAGTCGGGCTCAACATGGCGAAAGGACTTGCCGCCGCCTCCGGAAAGCCGCTTATCGGCGTCAACCATTTGCAGGGACACGCTTACGCGGCTTGGCTGCATCAGCCGCAAACGGATTCTCAGCCCGCGCCTCCACCGCCGGAGGAGCTGTGCGGATTTCCGCTACTTTGCCTCGTCGTCTCCGGCGGACACACGGACCTCGCGTTGCTGAGGGCGCACGGCGAGTTCGAGCGTATCGGACGGACCCGTGACGACGCCGCCGGAGAGGCGTTCGACAAGGCGGCGCGGCTAATGGGGCTTGGCTACCCGGGAGGTCCTGCGATTCAGGAGGCCGCCGCACATGGCGCAACCTCGGATCCGTTACCCCGGGCATGGATGCGCGGAACGTGGGATTTCAGTTTCAGCGGCCTGAAAACCGCCGTCCTGCATCGGGCAAGGGCGGAGGGCATACACCCGCCGCCCGACGGCGGTCCTGACCCGGGCGCAGTGGCGGCGCTCGCGAGGTCGTTCCAGGACGCAGTGGCCGACGTACTCGCCACCAAGACGGCGCGTGCTGCGGTCGAATTTGGCGCCCGGGGGATCGTGATCGGTGGCGGGGTGGCCGCCAACTCGGCGCTCAGAGAGGCATTGAACGATCGGTCGGGGGTCCCGGTCATATCGCCGCCACCAGCCCTGTGCACCGACAACGGAGCGATGATCGCCGCCGCCGCGTACCATTACCTGAAACGGGGCGAACGGTCGGGGTGGGACCTGGACGTGAAGCCGGGTTTGACGATCGAGGAGGCGCCGTCCGCTTCGGCGGCGCTCGTCACCCGAATCACGGCGCCGGGTAGCGATATCTCCGCGTGATTCCTGCGGGCCTGGCGGGAACCGCCTCGCGAGACTTAAGCTCAAATACACTGTCGCCAAATTCGCGCGCGCCAGCCTCTGCCGACCGCGTTAACGGACCACCGATGTCCTTGCCGCCCGCCCGGAATACAAGCTGAGACGGCGGGGTTCTCAGGTAGTAGTCCCAGAGCAGCACGACCGCCAGTACGGCCATTACGAGGCCGCCAATGATCCCGACGGTGTCGTTCGTCGCGACCTGCCACATCCCGACCGCCGCCACCAGGCCGAGCACGCCCCAGATCAGCGTCGTACGTTCCCGCGGGGCGCGTGACAACTCTACGGTCGTGACCTCGGAAACGGGCGCGAACGCCCAGTTGCGATGATCTTCATCTCCGCCGACGTAGATTACCCGGCGGTCTGTCAGGACGAATCTGTCTGAGCCGTCGATATCGAGCATCTTGACGATCTCTTCGTGCTCGCCCAGCCTGAAGCCGTCGATCACGATCCGAGGCTCGGCCCGCGTGTTTGCTCCACCGAACTCATCGGCGGGCGCTTGTTGGAGCTGTTCTTCGACTGTCACACGCGCTCCCGCGGGTCTCGTTTCGGCAAAACGATGATAGCAGCGCGTAGCGGCGGGGCACCCCGGCAAAGACACGCATTAGTGTGAGAATCCGCCCCCGAGGATGCCCCGCAGCTTCCTCACGGCTTCAGGGTTGATCGACGTCTACTTGAACGCGTCGTTCTTGTGGGCCGCAACGTGGGCACGGCCCTGGCCGATCAAGACCACTTTCATGTCCATCGTCGTCCCGTAGTCGGACCACAGATGCTTTCCGGCTGCGCGTACCTTCGCCTCCACCTCGGCGTGAATGGCGAGAACCTCGGGATGGTCCGGCTCGCCAGGGTGGCCGAGTGACGCCGCCATGTCGTGCGGCCCCCAGGCGATCGCCGCCAGCCCCGGCACCGCCAGGATCTCGTCGGCGCGCGCCGCAGCTTCCTTCGACTCGATCTGCCCGCCGACGAGCATGTTTGCGTTCGCAAACTTCGCAAACCCCAGCTTGCCGCCGTAACGGCCTTCAAGCACTTCCATGTCGCCATGCTCCGTTCCACGGCCGCCGCCCCACGAGCGCCAGCCGTCCGGGGGGAAGAGGCAGGCATCGGCGAGCGCCTGCGCCTCGGCGCCGTTCTCGATGTGCGGGCCCATGATCCCCTGCAGGCCACGATCGAGCCAGCGGTTTATCTCATTGGCGTTGATGTTTGGGACGCGCGCCGTCACGCTCATGCCGTAGCCGTGCGCCGTCGACACGATGTCGTCCACCGCGACCGGGTTGAATGCGCCGTGCTCTCCGTCCAGGTGAATGGCGTCGAAACCGGCT
>JAQBUX010000166.1 GCA_027623795.1 Chloroflexota bacterium | reverse complement strand
GGTGGTAGTGAGCCGCCATCTCAGTCTCCCGGACCAAGGTCTGCTGGATGAAAGAGCTGGTTCTCGATGTAAGATCCGTAGAGAAAACCGAGGCTGGCACATCAGTACCCTCCGCAGGCGTCGCCCTTCGCTTAGTAGTGTCCACGTTCGTGGTGTCCGAAGGGGCTGAGGCCCCGGGATAAGAAGACCATCGCGTCATCCTCAACAACAGCAAGAAGGAGGACGACGCGATGGCCGACACAGCATCGATGTTCAGGAATGGCTCTGCAAGCGACTTGAGGAGCTGATTTACTGCGGGAGATGGTGAGAACGTTCGCCCGCCGCCGCCGTGGATCTCACAGTCTTTGCCGGTTGAATTCAACACTGATTGCAAAAGCACCGAGACGATCTCAAATAAGTTATGATGCCCCGGCGTCGGGCACCTCCTGTCTCTTAGTCCCGGTTGCAAGTTCTGTTGTGGTGATAAGGGACGAGCCTGGGAAGTGCATGATGCGATTATGGATTTCGGTTGGCTTGATTTTTATACCGGTAATCGTTTCCTGTGGAGGGTCAGGCCCCGATCCCGACGTGTCTTCGGATGGCCGCTCCCACATCCCCCTCTGAGCGCGTCGCTACACAAACTCCCAACGCTTCCACAACACCCACCAGTGATGCGACTCCTTCTCCCACATCAATTCCGAGAACATCAGCAGTCACCGGAACGGATCGTCTGTACACGAGCGAGTCGGTCTTCGATGGACTGGCGAGTGAGGGGGTTGATCCTCCTGATTTCGTGTTTGTTGAGTTGGGCGAGCATTCCAATAACCTAGCGGCACGCAGCTTTGATGACCCTGACCAGTGGTTGGCAAGCTTCGCCGAATGGGGCCGGGAGATGGGCTACGTTGAAAACTACGTCTCAGCATTCGATGAAGACACCATTCAATTCGCCGCCGAGGTCTACAGAGACGAATCGGGTGCTGAGAAGTCATTCGACAGCCAGGCCGACGATCTCAAAAATCGTTCAAATGAGTACTTCAAAAACATCGGTCTGACTGTTATCTCCTCCGGTGAAGTCGAAGGGGGATCGGTGGGCGAAGAAACGTTCAGATACCGTGCCCGTCTCGCTGATCCGGATTTCGGTGAGTCGGGAGATCTCGTAATCGTCATGACCCGAGACGCCAACTTGATTGCGTCGGTGCGATGGATCGCCGAATCAAACATCCTCGTGGGCGAGACAGTTGGCTTGGCTCAAGGTTTGCTGGACGCGTTTGGGACGGCACTGCTAGTTTCATCTCAGCCAACCCCTACCGCGGTGCCGAAGGCAACCTTAACGCCGACAGCCGTGCCCACGGCGGGGCCTACGCCTAGTCCAATTCCGACTCAGGTGCCCATCGAAATCGGCAACGCTCAGACAGAGTTCGTCGATTATGTTGACGACCAAAGTAATTTCAGTATTTCGTTTCCGGTTGACTGGGAGTTGGCTGACATAGATTCTGAGGTGAGGACTTATGTTGCGGCCATATTAGAAGAAATCGGACTGCCATCTCAAGTCCCACAAGTCGTGTTCTTGGCTAACGGATGGACAGAGGCTGAGTTCACGAATCTTAGTATAGTCGTCGAAGTCGTCCCACCTTCTATTTCATCATTAAGCCAATATTTGGATGCGTCAGTGGATGGTCTACTTCTCGCAAATCCTAACGCCGAGATTCTGGAGACATACACCACCCCAATATCGGGTTCACCTGCTGGTGTAATCGTCCTTTGGCAGGCCGGGGTGGACATTGACCCGGAGTTATCCGACTACACAAACAGGGTGTTTGCTGCGGTCTTTGTGAATAACGGTATCGGTTGGGCAGTCTTGTGTTCCACTACGTGGTTTACATTGGATTTCAATGACTCTCAAGTGGGTGAGATTTGCGAAGAGGTAGTCAGAAGTTTCGACCTGAGCAACTGACCGTTTTGGGAGATCGAGCGAGGAAGCGCCCTATGCCCGCTGCATCTCATCGACCCCTGGATCCCGAAAACCCTGACATCCTGTACGGATCTACCAGCTCCCTGTGGGACGCCCGCCACCCGATCGAGTGGGGGATTAAGCGGATTGCCGCCCTCGGTCTGCAAGGCATCGAGCCGTATGCGAAGCAGGTCGAGGACCACCGCTCCGACCCGCTGGCACTCAAGAAGAAGTTCGACGAATCGGGCGTGACTTTGATCGATGTCTCGAACGGGGCGAAGGGGCAGTCGACGAACTTCATCGACCCGGAGGAGACGTCGAAGACGATCGCGGACCACGTGGCATTTGCCCGTGACTTCCTTCAGCCGTTCGGCTGCGACCTCTGGAAGTGCAACATGGGCGCTCGTCCGGTCGGCGGCACGACGGAAGACCAGTTGAAAAGGCTTGCCGACACGCTGAACGAGATCGGTCGCCAGACGATCGAGATGGGGATTCGCCTGGCGCCGCACCCGCACATCTGGGGTCCGGTAGAGCGCGAGCACGAGGTCCGCGCCATGCTTGACCTGACCGATCCTAACTACGTGTGGCTGACCCCTGACACCGGGCACCTCGTCCTGGGCGGCATGGATGCGGTCCAGGTCATGAGTGACTACCTGCCCCGCATCGCCGAGGTGCATCTGAAGGACACGTATGCGAAGTACCGCGGGAACGAGTCGACCCCCACGCGGGAACAGCACGCCGAGGCCAGCGTGTATCACAACATGGGCGGCGGGGGCGTGGACTTTTCGGCCGTGATGAAGCTGCTGCGAGACCGGCGCTACAAGGGCTGGGTCGTGTTCGATATGGATGGCCCAAGGAAGGGCGACGATGGCTTCGACGCGATCGGCGGAAATCTCGACCTCGCCATCGACGACTATCTGGCTCACAACCTCAACTATCTGCGGGTGATTCTGGGCGTGAAGCTGCCGCCTCTCGACTAAGGAGCTGGCCGGAGTTCGCTGTTCACGAGGGATTTGACTTTAACTCGAATCGATCGATCCGAGTTCTACCTTTCATACTCTCAGCTCCACCACTAAATCCTGGCAATCCCGGGCCCGTAAACGCCGTCGTACCGGGCGACATTTGTGTTTTCCTGCGTCAACGATTCCGTTTGTACCAAAACAGGCGACGGTTGAACGGGCCAAGATTCGAGCGGAACGCGTCCGGCCCGGCCGCATATGCCAACGCCGCAAATTGAGCCGTATCGCCCAATCCGGGTCACTTGAACTGGAGCTTCCGTGCGAATCACCTGTGTGACCGTTGATTGTCGCAGTCCGGCTGCTCTCGCCCGCTTTTGGGGTGAGGCGTTGCGGTGGGAGACCGTCACCGTCAGCGACAGCGGTAATGGCGCGACCTGTCGTCCGCCCGACGGCGGCGCGTACATGGAGTTTGTTCGCGTTCCGGAGGAGAAGATCGGAAAGAACAGGCTGCATCTGGGCTGCAACGCAGGCACGTTGGCGGACCTGGAGCTCGAATTGTCCCGGCTGAAGGCGCTCGGAGCGACCGTCGCCCGGGAAGAAGAGTTCCCGCCTGAAATCGCCATCCGATACCGCAACGTCATCCTGCGCGACATCGAGGGCAACGAGTTCTGCCTTGGAGCGGGTAACAGCCCGGCGTAATCGGCCGGAGACCGTCGAAGTCCAGGGGCCGCTGGCGTGTTCCGGCTTTCGTGGCCAGAGACAGACCGTTGCGACCCATCCTCGGTTCACCCCAGTCCTCGTCCCCGTCCGGCGCTTCCGCTCGACCACCCGTCGCGGCGGCCGACGCCTTCTGATTGAAGAGAATGCCTTCACTTTGACACCAACGTGAGGACGGCCGCCCGGCTAACGCGGAGCCGCCGCCCAGAAGGAAGGGCGGCGGCTCTCCGGTCAGGTTGGAGTAAGTCCGATCACGATCCCCCGCTCACCGGCGACACTATCGGGAAGTCGAGCGCCGTTACTTGATCAATCGACGGGAAACCGCTCACCGACCCGAACGTCCACATCATCTCGTTTGACGTGTGCATCGCGGCCGCCGTGTCGAACCGCCGGTCGGTCACCCGCCACTGGCCTGCGTCCATATCGAACGTGATCCGGGAAGCGTGGACCGCTGCAGTGCCGTTGGCTCCGCCTGCCGCCATCACAGAGGGGATTGTCGGGTAGGCGAACTCGATGTCGTTCGTTATCCGGGCGAGCTCGAACGGGCTCGCCTCCATCTCCTTGGGGATGCGGGCCTGTAACAGCCCGCCGATGTTGACAGTCGCCTCGAAGAAGTTGGCGTACACGCCCTGGACGGTCGTCGGGTCCACCCTGGCCGATCCATTGACGACGGTCGAGTTGAGCGCTCCGAGGATGTCTCCAACCTCCCAGTCGTGGAGATCTAATGCACTTTCAAAGTACCCCATCTCCGGGTTGTAGGCGTCCAGCAACGCCGTCACATGTCCGGCGGCGGCTTCAGAGAACCGGTCATCGCCGAGTACTCGTGACGCCTCCCACAGCCCACGAGCCGCCCGCGCCCGGCCTATCACATCCGTCGGCGCTGCTGCGACCAGCGCATCGCCCGTCTGGCCGAGCATGTCGAGCGCCCGGCTCTGGAGTTGAGGATCGTCGGTCGAGGCCGCGTACCAGGCGAGCGCCTGAGCCGCGATGCCCATCTCCATCAGGTCCCCGGGTTCCATCTCAGCGACGCGTGCGAACAGGTCGTCGACGGCTTCGGAAACGATCGCTAGAAGGTCCGGGTTGCGGTACAGACCGTTGTACAGGTCTGGCTCCGACAGCAGGATGCGCAGGTCCGAGAGCGCCTGCAACATCTGGTACTGGTCCGCCGGGTGTACCGAAGCGTCGGAGACCGTCACGACGCCGTTGTTGAAAAGCGCCTCGGCGACGAATAGGCCGTCCTCGTTCCGGAGGTTTTGCAAGGCAAAGGTCGCGATCTGCGCCGCCTCTGCGAACATCACCATCCCCTTGAACCGGTGCATCGCCCCGAAATCTGATGACGGCGTGCCGCCCCATCCCGGGCTGTTGAAGAACTTGGCCCACTCCGTCTGCTTGATGATCGTCTGGGCCTGGGCCGCCGGGGTGAGGGTCGGATCGATGCCGTCCTCGAGCCAGCGGTAGTTGGTCAGATCCATCGCCTCGCCGTTGAACGCGTTCTGGAACTGCGGATCGCCACCTGCGTAGACTGCGCGCAGCAGGGCCGCATTGCCGGGCATCACCACGTGCTCGCCTTCAGCCGGACCCTGGTCTACCGCCTGCACCATCCCCATCACGGCCTCCATCGGCGGTTCGAACGCGACGCCGGCTCCGGACATCATCGACAAGCTTCCGAGCGTGTAACGGGAATACCAGTAGGCGTTGCTGAGCGCCACCCCGAAGTTGTAGTCCGGGTTGCCGTTGAGAAGGCCGGTACCACTGACGGGTTGTGGTTCGGCGGTGGGCGTCGCCGGGATGACTGTCGGCGGGATCGCAGTCGCCGGTGGCGGCTCTGCCGCAGGTGAGTCGCTGGAGCACGCCGCCGCCACCACGGCGACGGCAGCAGTGGCGGCGACCATCATCCACTTCATAGACGGGCGCCGCCGGTGCCCTGCGCCCGGTACTTCCGTTCGTCGGGGTGCTGACCTGAACATTCGGACCCTCCTCGAGTTCTTCAGATCGTGCCGACACCCCCGCGCGGTCGAACTGCGTTAAACGATCGTGAAAACGATCACGTATGTCTCATTTGATGCAAACGGTTGTGAGGGCGCCGTGAGACGGGAGGGTCGGGATGTGAGGATTACGTGAGGCCGTCAGAGGGCATGGTCAGAGCGGCGGGGCTCGCTTGCCTGATGCGTGGGAATGCAGGCCAACGCGTTGGATGAACGGACGTACGAAGGGTCGAATCGGTCCGCCGACACAGAGGTAACGGAGACGCCGCTGAGCTGAACCACAGCTCTCCTATGCCCAACGCCGTCGTGCGATTGGGATGTTACCCGCGACCGTGACCCCGTAAACTTTGATGCGTGCCCCGGTAGCTCAGGGGATAGAGCGACGGTTTCCTAAACCGCAGGTCGTGAGTTCGATTCTCACCCGGGGCACCACATGCCAATCTGTCCGAACGCGGGCGCTGTCAGTGGGTTCGGGGCGCTATCGGGCGATATTACGGATTCCAGAGTGTCTGTTTGTCACGGCGAGGGCGTGGGACGAGTCCCCATGACGCTCCGCAAGGCGCGGGACTGTAGCCCGTTTGGGTCAGCCCACTGCACCCGGTCGCCAGGCTGCTTCCGGGTGCAGTGGCGGCCATCGGCACCTTACTTTTGCGCCTTTCGCCTGAAGCTTTGACGCGGCGATCATCCATCGACCCCGTGAAGCCCCGCCGATGTCATGAAACCGTCGGCCGTTCGGCGTTGCGGATGATCCGGCGGGGCGAGTTTCTCACGCACCGAACGTGGCAGGGACTGCATGGTTTGCCCTAATCGCCCGACACTCACCTTTGCGTCCCGGAGAGTAGTGTCCACGTTCGTGGTGTCTAAAGGGGTTGGGGCCCCCGGGATAAGAAGACCATCGCGTCATCCT
>JAQBUX010000165.1 GCA_027623795.1 Chloroflexota bacterium | reverse complement strand
CACTATCCGTACGGCTGGACGCAGCTTTTACGCGATGCGGGGCTAAAAGACGTCACCGCCCGGACCTTCATCTGCGAGTTCCTGCCGCCGTTCAGCGACTCGCAAAAGAACTTCATGATCGGAGGCCTGACACGCTGGGCGGAAGACGAGGAGCGCGAGGGCTACATGTCAGAAACGGACCGCTCGGTACTGAAACGCCTGATCGACCCGGACGACCCCGAGTACGTCTTCAACCGCCCGGACCTGCATTTCATCGAAGGGATCACGGTTTATGTAGGGACGAAGTAGGGGGCGGTCATGTGGTGGTTGGGCCTACGGTGCCCGCTGGTCTCCTTCGTTCGTGACGTCCGCCTCGTCTTCCACCCCCTCTTTTCCGAGGCGATCGATTTCCAAAGCTTTGTTCAGAAGGTTACGGGCCGCGGTCGTCGAAGGATGGTTTTCGCCCCGGTCCCGGAGAGACTTATCGAGAGTATTCCGGAGAAGTTTTATCGCTTGATCGATCTGCCCGGACGTCCCTAAGGCGACCGCCAAGTTACTACGACTGGTGACCGTGTCAACGTGCTCATCCCCAAGCGTTTGCTCTCTCAGCACGAGAGTCGACGCCATCAGTGGGATCGATTGAGAGTGACGGCCCGTAGCCTGATATGCGACTGCAAGGTCGCTCCGTTGTGTCAGTGTGCGCGGGTGCTCATCCCCAAGCGTTCGCTCCATCGACTCAAGTGTCGCTTCAAGGAGAGGGATCGCCTCCGCCATGCGGCCGGCCAACGCGTACACGCCGGCAAGGTTGTTGCGGCTGGCAATCGTGTCAGGGTGCTCCGGGCCGAGCGTTCGTTCCCTGACCTTTAGAGTCGACTCAAAAAGCGGGACCGCTCCCGCAATACGGCCCGCCAACGCGTACGCACTTGCAAGATTGTTTCCGCTCGTGAGGGAATCTGGGTGCTCGGACCCGAGCGTTCGTTCCCTCATCTTTAATGTTGATTCATACAGCGGGATTGCCTCCGACAACCGGCCCACTGATTCATACGCGCCCGCAAGGTTGTTTCGGCTGACCAACGTGTCGGGGTGCTCATCCCCGAGTGACCTCTCCCTTGTCTTAAGTGTCAGCTCGTGGAGTGAAATTGCTTCAGGAAAGCGACCCGCAGCACGGTACGCACTCGCAAGATTGTTTCTGCTGGTGAGCGTATCGTGATGCTCACTCCCGAGGATCCGCTCCATCGCGTCAAGCGTCGACTCCGATAACTGTATGGCCTCGGAGACACGCCCCGCGCTAAGGTACGCACTCGCAAGGTTGTTACGGTTAGTGAGTGTGCCTGGGTGCCCACCCCCCAAGGTCCGCTCCATCACCCTAAGCGTTGATTCGAACAGTGGGATCGCCAGCCCAAGATGGCCCGTTGATTCGTACACCCCCGCCAAATTGTTACGGCACGTAAGTGTGTCCGGGTGCTCCGCCCCGAATGTCCGTTCCATTACTTCAAACGTCGTCTCGTACAGCCTGAACGCCTCAGTCAAACGCCCTGCTAACGCGTATGCGCCCGCGAGATTGTTGCGACTCCCAAGTGTGTCTGGATGCTCCTCACCGAGCGTCCGCTCCCGCGCCCCAAGCGTTGACTCGTAGAGATTGATCGCTTCCGTCAGACGGCCCACAGACGCGTACGCACCCGCGAGATTATTTCGACTCGTGAGCGTGCTCGGGAACTCATCGCCGAACATCCGCTCCCACGCCTCGAGCGTCCGTTCGTGGAGCGGGATCGCCTCCCAGAGACGGCCCGCCGATTCGAACCCACTCGCTAGGTTTCCACGGCTCATGAGCGTGCTTGGGTGGTCGTCTCCGAGCGTCCGTTCTGACGCGTCGAGCGTTGTCTCGTATAGCGGGATTGCCTCGGCAATGCGACCCGCAACCCGATAAGCGAAGGCCAGATTGTTACGACCCGCGAGCGTATTCGCGTGCTCATCCCCGAATCTCTGCCCCAACGCCTCAAGTGTCGTCTCGTGGATCCGGATGGCCTGCTGGAATTGTCCACGTGCCCGTAACGCAGACGCGTAACTGTTTGAAAAGCGCAACACGCGGTCATCAGCCTGACCTTCAGTCAACTCGTACAGCCGCCTGTAATGAATGAAGTCCGAAGCCAAAATAAGCGGCTGATTATTAATCGCGTAGTCGAGTATCGAGATCACGTGTTCAAGGAGAGCCCTCGGGTCCGTTGGACGCAATGTGCGAATCACGGATGCGGTTAGCAAATGGACCGCTACAGACTGACGATCTGACTCAATACGAACGACCGACTGTCGCGCCGCTATCGATGCGAGTCGCTCGAATGCGTGTTCGTCGGTTCCCATCAACGACATCGCCAGTGAACGAGACGCAGGAGAGTCGGCGAGCAACCCGAGCGGAGCGATGGCGGTCAGGTCTGCATCCGGAATGGCGAGCAGGGACGTGCGAATCGCCGTGTAAACCCCGCCAAGCTCCTTCCGGGGGAGGCTCAGCACATCCTGGTAACGGCTTTCATCCAGGAAGGTCTTGAACCCGGCCGTCTCCGGCTCGGCATTGAGCTGTTCAAGAACCCGGGTCGGAACGGCGGCCGCGTTCCCGATCTGAACGGCAAGCATCTCAAGGGCGAGCGGGAGCCGCCCAACCGCCCTGGCAATATCTCGGATCGTCTCGTCATCAGCCGACCGGGTCCCTTCCGGCCGAGATCGTGAACACAGGAGCTGCACCGCCGCGTCGAGGTCAATAACGTCCATTTGAACGGTCTCGACGGCCGGGGGCACACGCTGGACGCGTGAGTCTCTGGTAGTCATCAGGAGGCGCGTACGACCGCCGATTCGGCCCGCGAGCTCCGCGATCACATCGACCGACGCCAGGTTGTCGAATACGATCGCGAGCGGCTCGGCGCGTGATGCGAGGCGGGTCTCGACTTCACGCGCCGCTTCAGATTCGTTTGCGATTGGGATACCCATCTCAACCGCGACCACAGCGAGCAACGCGTCCGACGTCAACTCCCGCCCGGCGAGCGAAATCCAGAACCCTTCGAAGCCGACGCCAACAGAAGCCTCCACCGCCAGTCTCGACTTGCCGACGCCGGCGCCTCCGGCCAGCAGAACGGAGCTACCCGAGCGAAGATGCTCAACGACAAGGCCAAACTGGTCTTGCCGACCGTAAAAATGCTCCGAGTCATCGGCCGGTCGGTTTCGCCAGTAGTGGGGTTCAGCCTGATTTTCGACGGGGCGATGGTCAACGTCGACGTCAGATCCCTCAATTACCGGAGACCCGAACGTCGCTCCGCGGAGATCGGCACCACGAAAATCGCCAAACTGCCGATGAACCGCGGTTGAGTCGTCATCGATAATCGTCGAACCGTCCGTGGCTACATTGGCGTCAGGGTTGTTGTTGACCTGCGTCGCCTGATCGGTTGCCACAGGAGAGTGATCGCCGGTACTACCTGTCTCAGGTTTCTTGCGACCGAAGAACCGGCGCCACGCGCTGTAAATCCCGCTGATGATCGCGAATACGGCCACGACTATGCCGAGAACTATCCCAACGTCTTCCATGAGCGCATCGTAGCGCGTCGCGCGCTGTCGGTGAATTCATATGTCGTGGGCCTGAACGTACGTTCATCACCCCACGGGCGGCGTCGAACAGCGTATCGCCACCACATGGTCCTTCGCGAACTTCAGGACGCACGATCACCGCGGGACGCAACGAGAATGAGAGGGTTGTGGCGTACCTTCGATGCGGCGGAATGCGGGTCAGGAGATTCCTTGTATTCGGACTCGGAATGACAGGATATCGCTCGTGATACGGTCACGATCGAGTAAGTTCCGGTCGAGCGCGGGCGCGCTCACACTCGTTTGAATTGACCAATCTCCTCGCGACGCTCGTTGATGATTCGCTCTGCACCGGGGGCTGAACGCGGATAGCCGTCGAGGTGAGCCAAGCCTGCCAAAGGGGATCGGAAACGGTCGAGGTGAAACACGAACCAAAGACATGCGTAGGCTTACGGCGAGAGCCTCAGGGTGGGCTTATGGCGAGAGCTTCAGGACGCAGCTCGAATGAGAGGGGCGCGGCCTGCGTGAACTTCATGGCGGCGCCATCACGCTTCGACGCCATCGACGGCGCCATCGGGTCGTCACTCCGCTAGGGGATAGCACCGAACGCTTCGGCGCTATCTGACAGTATGGCCGGACTGACCGGCGCATAGCATCACCTGGCTATGGGTACCAGAAGATCTATCGGCTGGCTTCCGTCGCGTGCGGCGGGATATCTCTTCGTTATTGCAGCCGCGACGGCCGTTATCGTATTTGTAGTTACCGGAGCCGCTCTCGTCGCTGCCGCCGATCCGATCGTCATCGACTATTCGCACGACCTTGTGATCGGCGGCGCGCCGGCCAATCACTACGTCTGGGACGTCGGCAAAGTCGAGGCCCGGTCGCAATGGAGATTCTCATCTTCGGAGCCGGTGCCGTACGAGATCGGAATCCGATCGGCGTTCGACCCGGACGAGTCGAACGCGAAGCCTCACGCGTCATACCAGTGGGAAGACCTGAACAAGTACGCGTTCCGGGCGGACGATTTCTTCAGCGGAGAAACGACCGTCGCCGTCCCGGTCCGGCCTCGTCCTGGAGCGACGCGTCCAACCTGACGTACTCGCCCCCGGGCATAACAAAGTGAGCATCTCGGCCGGCATCTTCGTCTCCGCTGAGGCCGCCATCGATGGAAAAACCGTCGACCGGAACGGCGGCGAACTGTGGCTGAAGGCTGACGGGAGTGGCGGCCCCTTCGAAGAGGGCGGACTGATCGGCCACAACATCGACGGGTTGGCTCCGCTTGAGATCGTGTCGGTAGTCGGAGATCCCTACCTGGACCTGGATACCAGGTTTGCAAACGGCGACGTGAAGAATATCTGGGTCGACGCCGATATCTTCAATCCCAACGACATCCCCGTCCGCTACTTCCCGGGCTTCGAGGCGAAGATCCATGTGGACAGCTCGCCCCTGGGCTACGTGGCCCCGGCAGGCGAGACGTTCGACACGTCCTTTATCGGAATTGAAACCTGGAGCTACGGGGAGCGTGCGCTCTTCGTCCTCGACTCGCTCGATGGCGCGGAGCGCGACTGGCGGTACGAATACAGCACCCGCGGCCTCTGGCATGTGTTCGACGAGGCGATCGTAGCCGCTCCCGGAGAGGTCGCCCTCAACGAGATCCTGATTCTTCCGCTAGACCCGGGGCCGACTGAGAACTCATTCTCCGAGGCCAAGCCCGAATTCGATGCAACACTGGCCTCGGTAGGAGGTCCGGACCCGGACGAGTTTGAGGTCCCCGACGGCGGCAACGGCGGGGTGACAATAAAGGTCGACTCGGCTCAGGGATTTCTCGGATTTGCAAACCCGAACCTTGTCGGCACAACGGACCTGCGATCCGCATCTGAGGGCCCTGCGAGCACGGTCAACAGCACATCTGGAGACACGGGCGTCGGCGCGACATCGCCGGAACGCAGTCTTGCGGGCGCGTCTGCGAACGCCATCGAGCCGAACAGGGACGTTCCCGACGTAACGGACCCGAAACTCACCCCGGATGACCCGGAACCGGACGCGCAACGCGGTTTCTTCGTGAACCCGGCGCCGGGCAATAGCGTGGACCTGCCGCTTGCGGACCTGGCAGACCCGGCGGTGTTGTCAGTAATCGGGATCCTTGTGACGCTGTTCGGGGCAACGGTGCAGCTTGCGAGGGAGCAGTAATGGCGGCTCAGGTCGTAGCAAGAAATCCCGTGTCCACGCCGGAGCGGATCGTAAGGTTCCTGTCCACATTTGTCGTGGCCACGCCGTTCCTCGCCGGAGGGCTGATAACACTCGTTCGCGGCGACGCGCCGATCTGGGCGGCCGCCGTTTTGATCGCGGTTGCCGCCCTCCTTGGTTCCACTGGTTTGTACATGACGCTGGTGGTCATCCAGCCATCGCCGCGCCTCGTCGACGGTGAAAGCGTGTTTGTCGTCCGAAGCCCGACCATGAAACCGGCGTATGCGCGCCTCACGATCTCCATCCCGTTCCTGATCACCGCCTGGTACCTGAGCGAGTTCACGTTCTCGCCGTACGTATACCCGTTCGCCGCCATGCTGGTCGGATTGTTTTTCTTCTTCAGCGGGGCGTACCGCTACTGGATCAACCAGCGGACGGCGTACTACGTGACAAATCGCCGCGTGGTACGGATTTATGAGTTCCTGTGGTTGCACACGACCGAGATTCCGGTCTCGAGAATCGTGTCCATCTCGGAGAGCCGCGGCTTCTTCGAGATGTTGACGGGCCGCGGCAGCGTTATCGTCGCGAGCGGCATCGGGGCCAGGCAGACGGTTAGACTCTCAGATATCGATGACCCGGGCGAAGTCGCAGACGCGTTGCGGTCAACGATCGAGTAGCCAGCTCGGGACAACCGGGTTGCCCCGTTAGAGAATCCCGTACTTCGCGTACACCTCGGACAGAGACTTGCCGGCCAGCAACTCCTCCCGGGTGATGTTTTCT
>JAQBUX010000164.1 GCA_027623795.1 Chloroflexota bacterium | reverse complement strand
TCATCTTCATCACGGCCGCAATCGGGGGTTTCGGGCAGTCGATCTTGACCTCGGATGATGACCGGGCGGAGTTCCGCCGATTTGGCGGAGCCGGTGGAGGAGACCTCGCGGAGGCTCCCGACGGCGATGCGGCGCACTATGTTCAGTTGCTTATTCTTCCGGACAGCATCAGCGGTTTCAGTGAGTGGGTATTCGGAGAGCGATCTGATTTCCCGATATCGCCCTGGTACAACGTCCTTACGATATCCGTCGTTACGGGCGGCGCTTTCCTGACCATGGGATACCGGTACAGAAAGTTGAGCGCCTGATTTATGGCGACTTCCGAAACAGATCGGGTCGCGAACCCCGCGACTATCCCGGAGAACGGTCAGGGCGACGAGCCGACGATCGCCGTAATGAACGTCTCCAAATGGTTTGGCGACGTCGTATCGGTCAACGACGTGTCGCTCGAAGTTCGCCCCGGGTTGACCGGGCTGCTCGGCCCAAACGGCGCCGGCAAGACCACGCTGCTCCGAATGATCTGCGGCCTTGCGCGGCCATCTGGCGGAGAGATACGCGTCCTTGGCGAGTCCGTTCGTAACAACCCGGAACTCTACCGCCGCATCGGGGTGATGCCCGAACACCAGTCGACTTACGACTTCATGACCGGCCGCCAGTTTGTCGAGCTGAACGCCCGGTTGCAGGGCGTTCCAGATGTCAGGGAGGCGGCCGACCACGCCATACACCAGGTCGACATGAAAGTAGCGGAGGATCGGCAGTTGGGCGGCTACTCGCGGGGCATGAAGCAGCGGATGAGGCTCGCCGCCGTCATGGTCCACGACCCGCAGGTTCTGCTGCTTGACGAGCCTCTTAGCGGGACGGACCCGCGGCAGCGCATCGAGTTCCAGGAACTGGTTGTCCGGCTCGCCTCTGAAGGCCGGACCATCATGATCTCGTCCCACATCCTTGAGGAGGTCGAGGCGGTCGCGGACCGCATTCTGCTTCTCGTCGGCGGAAAGCTCGCGGCGTCGGGTGACTATCATGTGATTCGCCAGAAGCTTAGCGAGCGGCCTTACGTCGTGCGCGTGGGAGCGTCCGACATCCGTGCCCTCGCAGCCGGGCTCATAACCGATCCCTCAGTCGAGTCCATCTCCATGGACGGGGAGGGCTTTATCAAGGTCCTGAGCCGCAACGTGACGGCGTTGCAGATAGCGGTCCCGCGGACGGCGCAAGCGCTCGGGATTCGGCTGACGCGGGTTGACCCATTGGACGACTCTCTGGAGAGCGTCTTCACCTACCTTGCGGATCGATAGGGCGGGCATCTGACCATGTGGACAATCTTCCGTCTCTCTCTCTCACAGATGCTGCGGCCCAAGAGGCTGCTAATTCTTCTCGTGGTCGCCGCGGTTCCTGTCGCCCTGTCGATCGTCGCCGCCATAACCCCGCCGGACGGTGAAGACCTTGTCGACTTTCGCGACGACGTGTTGATGGGCCCGCTCGTCATCGCCGCGGTGCTTCCGATTATCACAGTTGTCCTGGCCACCGCTTCACTTGGTCACGAGGTCGAGGACAGGACGATGACGTACCTGTATTTGAAGCCGGTTCCACGGTGGGGAATCGCTCTGCCGAAGATCGCGGCTGCGGCGATGGTTGCCGGGGTAGTAGTCGTCGGCAGCGGTGTCCTGACGACGGCGATCGCCCCAGAAGGCTCGTTCACGACATCCGCCGCGGCGGCCGGAGGCTTGGCCGTTGGGGTGCTGGCTTACACGTCGATCTTCACCTGGGCCGGGTTGATGACCAGCCACGCTCTCGCGCTGGGACTGGTCTACGTGTTCGTGTGGGAAGCGGCCATCGTCGGCTTTCTGCAGGGTGTCCGTTGGCTCAGCATTCGTCACTACACGGAAGCTACGATCCATGGGATCGACGATATCCAGTTCGCAGACGACGCCGCAATTCTGAACCTGGGGCAGGCGCTGCCCGCGGCGGCGATCGTGTTCGCTCTGTTCACGGCGCTCACGATCAGGCGAATCATGCGAATGGATGTGCCGTAGGGACAGCGCTCGGCTCGGCGAGGGGACATCGGTCGGTCGAGAATGGGTCGATTGGCATCGACCCGAGGGCGGATACTTCCGCCCCTACAACGCCTTGTACGGGTGCTTCTCCGGCATACAACTTTGTTGAGGACTCGTCGATCCAACCGCAAACGATGTCGATAAGCCCGCGGGCGCGGATCCACCGTCCGCAGAACCCCCTCTCCCATTGGGAGAGGATTCAGGTGAGGGGGACAGGGGCGAACCGCAGTTCGTTCCTGAGTCAACCGCGTCGGCTGGCGTCTACGTCGACCCGTTCGACGCCATCGGGACGTCTCCCAAACCTTAGGCCACCGCTCGCCCGGCCGTCTACCAGTCTGGCGATTCGTCGTCTGCGTCTGTGGCCGTGATGCGTTGTTGAGCTGTTCCATCTCGCCGCATCGAAAAGATGTCGAAGTCGCCGTCGCTGTCGGACACGAAAACGATCCGATTGCCGTCAGGCGAGAACCGCGGGGACTTTTCGATGGAGTTGTTGGTCGTGAGGCGTTGTGGGTCCTCGCCATCGACCGAGATCACGTAAATCTCCGGCCCGCCGTCGCGCTCCGAAATGAACGCCAGGCTCTTGCTGTCTGGCGACCATGCGAAATCGAAATCAGCCCCGGGTTTGCGGGTGAGATTTCGCTCCTCCTCGCCATCCGCCGTCATGACCCAGATCTCGGACTCTTCCGCGTCGCGTGTCGAGATGAACGCGATCAACCTGCCATCCGGCGAGTACACCGGATTGGAGTCGGCATTTTCGGTGAGTCTGACCTCATCAACCCCGCCCGGATTCTTACGATGGATGCCTTCTTTATCGCCACTAGGATCGGACACCGAGAACGCGATCCACTCGCCGTCCGGTGACCAGCTCCCGAGCGCCTGAGGGGCGTTGATGGTGGAGAGACGGAACTGCTGGCTGAGTACCAGATCCTTTACGTATATGAAGTCCTCGCCGTCGTGGTCCGACACGTATGCGATGCGATCGCCGCGCGGCCCCCATGCGAACGCCTTCCGCGTCCCATCGCCTCCGACCGCGACCTGCTCCGACTCGCCCTCGCTGTCCATGATGTAAAGCTCAAAGTCGTCGCCCCGGTCGGAGAGGAATGCGATCTGATCGCGTGAAGGAGACCAGGCCGGGTCCTTCTCGGTGGCCGACGTGTTCGTAAGCCTCTGCGCCTCGCCCCCTGAGCTGGCGATTGAGTAGATGTCCGGATTGTCGCTGTCCCGCTCTGACGTGAACACGATGTCTTCGCTGTTCCCGCCGGTGGAACAGGCCGCCAGCGCCAGTGCACCGGTCACACCGACGATTACGACCAACCGTGCCGGCAGGAACGAATACAGGGTTCTTTTCATCGACTGCACTTTCATTAGTCCGCTACTGGGTCGTGCGAGGCGACACTGTCGACGCCGCCACGTCCGGTGACGCGTGCCAGCAGCGAACCCTCGCCGATCACTGCGATCACCGCCCCGAACCAGGCGACGTAGTAGCCGAATAGAAGCGTGTCACTGTTAAACACGATCAACGCCCGGCCATCGATCAACGGGGGTTCGTCGAACACCGCCGGCCATACGAATGCCGTCGTGATCGCCCCCATCACGGCGATGAGTCCCCCGATCCTGACGCGCCAGAAAAGCGCCGTTATCCCGGCCATCATCATCAATACCAGCACCGAGACGAACTGCGGCATCTGGTGCCCCGGGCCCGCGAGTTGGTAGAGCGAGTTGTGCGCCCCCTCGATCTCACCCGTTGCGATCTCGACGTACGTCCATCTCGCATACGGAAGCAGTACCGATAGCATGATCAATCCGCCGGAGACGAGCGAAAGCCAGGACACGTTACGCGCCGCCGCAATAAATATCGGGGCCAGGACGATCACGAGGTAGAGCGGTTGGAACGCGGTCTCCGTCGTTATCTGGCGGACGATCGAAACGGCGAACGACGACTCGTACAGGTCGGCCTGGTCGGAGTAGATCAGCGCCGATGCGAGGAGCGCCGCCGCCGCGACGCTGACGGTCACGGCGAGCTTGAAATACGCGGTGTGGATCAGGCGCGTATCAAGAACAGCCGGTCGTTCGTCGGCCGGTTGAGGTGTCTGTGATATATCGCTTGCCTGGGCCATTGATCCGTAGCCGCCGGTGGCTTGTGATTCGACCGTGGCGATCTTGTATCGGACGCCGATCACGGGATAAATATCGCTATCGGGAATGCTATTGATCCGGTTACTCCGGGCGCACGCCGCGGCCGCGACACGTTAAGACCAGTTCACACGGTTCCGTTTAGCCCTGCGTATGGTTGCTCTGGAAGCCACACGTTCGACGAAATAACGTCGCTGTCGACCGGTCGTACGTGAAATGGCTGTTGCGAGCGACCACCGCCCTCAGGCCCGCTCCACACCACGAGGTGCTAGGCTTCGCCCTCGCCGACGAATCCGCTGCGCCGGGGGCGTTCCAATTAAGCATCTCCATAGGAGGATCCAGGGGTCTTGAAGTTCGCCTTTTTTATGATGCCGCTCCACCTGCCGACGGAAAGCCCGTCACTGGCATTCGATCGTGACCTGGACATCCTCCAGTACGCCGAAGACCTCGGTTACGACGAGTTCTTTGTGGGCGAGCATCACACTGCTGCGTGGGAGAACATCCCGGCGCCGGACATGTTCCTGGCGAAGGCCTCCGGTCTGACGAGCGTCATTAAACTCGGCACCGCCGTCGTCAGCGCCCCGTTCCATCACCCTTTCGACCTGGCGGAGAGGTTTGCATTCCTCGACCACCTGTCGAAGGGACGCGTGATCCTGGGCCTCGGCCCGTGTGGACTCCCGCCCGACGCGAAGCTTTTCAACATCCCGCCGGCGCGTTTACGGCCGATGCTCGAGGAGTCGCTCGACATCATCGTCAAGCTGCTTGAGTCGCCGGACCCGATCGACTACGACGGAAAGTTCTGGAAACTCCGTGGCATGGCGCTCCAGTTACGTTCCTACCAGCAGCCGCGCCTCAAACTGGCGATGGCGACCTCCGGGAGCGTAGGTTCGCTCGATCTGGCAGGCAAGTACGGCATGATGATCTTCTCGCCATCGGCGCAAGCCCCGCCGCCGGCGCTTCCATTTCGAGAGCACTTCCCACGTTTGAAGGCCACCGCGGAAAAACACGGGTATGCCGTGGAACGAGAAGACGCACGGATCGCGACTTATGTCTACCTGGCGGACACCCGCGAGCAGGCGTGGGCGGACGTCGAGAGCTCGATCCAGAGAGATGTCCACGACTACTTTTTCACGATCAATACCCGCTCCGGCTGGGAGTCGTCCCCTGAACAGACGGACGACGAGATCACGCCTCAATTCGTGGCCGACCGGCGACGCTGGATCATCGGTACGCCGGACGATGCGATCGAGCAGCTGGAGGCGCTCGACAAAGAGGTCGGCGGACTCGGCGGCGTGATGATTACGACGCACGAGTGGGTTCCGCACCACAAGAGCAAGTATTCCATGGAGCTGTTCGCCCGCTACGTGATGCCGCACTTCCGCGGCCACACGGCGGACATCAAGCGCGAGTGGAAGCGCACACAGGACGCACGCGCCGCCGGCACGATCCCTGTGGTGCTCGGCAGGGACCTGAAAGATGAGTTTCCGGCCGGAGGACAACACACGAACCTTGACACCCACGCACCGTAGTACCGCCACCCTTCCCGGGGGCACGTTCGGTTGGCGGCTTGGAGGCCGTTTCAGAAATACCCTCTCCCAGCGGGAGAGGGTTAGGGTGAAGGAGAAGTCCCTTCGTGGGATCGCGTCTTATGGCGATTTCTGAAACAGGCTCCTTGCTCCGTCCGGCCTCCGATGGCGTTATTTTTCGCCGGGACAGGGTTCCGGTGGAGAAGGGAAACCCCCTCTCCCGGCTGGAGAGAGCCTGCCCCGTACTCGATACGGGGGTCAGGGTGAAGGGAGACATCGATCCCCTGGGATCGACTGGCCCGATTAGCCGTCGGCCGGAGATCGAACCAGAAAGACTTCGACAGCCCCATCAATGGATGACAGGAGAAGAAAATGCCCTCACTGCAATCGCTTCTCGACCAGGTAGATAACGCGACAAACGAGATCGTGGAGTTCCACCAATCGCTGGTGAGAATCCCGTCCGTCAACACCGGCTTCATGCCGACCGGGGACGAGACAAAAGTTGCCGACCATGTCAAAGACTGGCTGGCCGGCGAGGGGATCGGGTCTGAGATTCTTTCGCGCGATGAGGGGCGCGGCAACATCATCTCCGTGCTGCCCGGCGCGGACCACGAGAAGACGCGGCTGATGCTCATGTCGCACACGGACGTGGTGCCGGTCGAGGACTGGGACAAGTGGCGCTTCGACCCGTTCTCTGCCGAGATAGCGGGCGGGCGCGTTTACGGTCGCGGCGCATCGGACTGCAAGGCCCTGCTCGCAAGCCAGTTGATGGCGATGGCGTTGCTCAAGCGGAACGACGTTCGCCTG
>JAQBUX010000163.1 GCA_027623795.1 Chloroflexota bacterium | reverse complement strand
CTCGGGTAGCCCCCGGCGCCAAAAACGGCCTCGGTCCACTGGAAGTCCTCGGTCGGCCGCGGTCGCGACGCCAGGTCGGTGATCCGTGTCAGTCCGGTAAGCCCGCCGGTCACAAGATAGGTGAGCGCGGCGTAGCGGCCCCAGGCCAACAAAACGACTAGGAGGATCAGCACAAACACGACCGGCGCTACGGCGTCGTCGGAAACGAAGTCGAGGACATCCACGACCAGACGGACCCCGGCCACATCCAGATCACTGAACCAGCGAGTCAGGGTCCTTTCTCCCGCCAACAGTTCGTTGTTCCGGATGACGATCGTGAACGCGGCCGCAAGCACTGCGGTAACTACGATCGCAGGCCACCACCACAGCAGACCGGCGCTCATGCGCTCGGTTGACCGTGGCTGCGGCGACCGCGTACTCATGCCGTCGCGTACGCCGCAGCGCCGGTCCCGGCGATCTTGCCGAAAACGAAGCCGTTTGTAATGCCGGACCCGCCCGGGTAGTTCTCGTAAAAGATCCCGCCGACCAGCTCACCCGCCGCGTACAGGCCGGGGATCGGATGATCCTGCGTGTCGATCACGCGGCCGGTCGTGTCGATCTTGAGTCCGCCGAACGTGAAGGTGATGCCGCAGGTCACCGCGTAACCCGTGTATGGCGGCTGGTCCAGCCGCAGCGCCCAATTGGACTTTGGCGGCTCGATCCCATGCGTCCCTTTTCCATCCAGGATCGCAGGGTTGTACGGAGTGTCCTGCACCGCAGCGTTGTAGTCCGCGACGGTTTTCTCCAGCCCGTCCGGGTCGATATCCAGTCCGACGGCCAGCTCGCGAATCGTGTTCGCCTCGAACTTGGTTGTCTCGCGGATATGGTATTCGTCGCGTAGCATCTCAGTGACCTGCGTATCGAACACCTGGAACGCCAGCCGGTTGGGTTGGTTCAGTATCTCTTTGCCGTACTTGGCGTAGGTGTAGTTGCGGAAATCGGCGCCCTCGTCGACGAACCGGTCACCGTTCACGTTGACGATCAGCCCGAGCGGGTACGAGTGCTTCTGGAACAGGTCGGCGATATTCCGATCGCCGCCCTCCGAGGGAGCGCCGGCGTCCCACGCCACCGCGTGACAGCCGCTGTAGTGGCCGTGCGACCGGGCGCCGATCTCCAACGCCATGCGGATGCCATCGCCGGTGTTGTAACGGGTGCCGCGGACCTTCGCCAGGTCCCATCCGGGGCCGAGGTAGCGCGTCCGCATCTCTGCGTTCGCCTCAAACCCGCCACAGGCCAGCACTACCGAGGACGTCGCGATCTCGGCCAGACCGTCCGGTCCTCGCAGCGCTATGCCCCGTATCGCGCCCGTCTGGTCCGTCAGCAGGTGGTCGCCCATCGTCCCGTACGCGACGTCTATTCCGAGCTCGATGGTGCGGTCGAAGAGCGAGTCGACGAGGCCTTTGCCCGCTCCGACGGTCTCACATGCCAGTCCGCCCCAGAACTTGAAGATGCCGTCGATCTTGAACGACTGGCGGCTGTACATGAGACCCCAGTGGACGCCTTGTTCGCGCAGCCATACGGCGGTGTCGTGGGCGTTGTTAACGAGCGTCTCGGCCAGCTCTGGATCAGACATGCCTCCGGTCACCCTCATCAAGTCGTCGTAGAAGGCGCTTCGCGGGTACGAGCCGACGTCGATCTGGGCCCGTTCGGCGTCCGAGATGTCGCCGATCAGGGGGATCAGGTCCTCGATCCCCTCGTACGGGAAGCGCACTGCGCCGCCCGTGAAGTATGAGTTGCCGCCCCGCGCTGCTTCGGGCGCCTTCTCAAGCACGAGGACGTCCGCGCCCCCTTGTTGTGCGGCGATGGCAGCGCTGAGCGCGGCGTTGCCTGCGCCAACCACGACAACGTCATATCGTTCTTTGAGGTGGGACATTCTGTTCTCCGGGATGGGCTCCGGTCCGGCGGCTGTTGGGTGGCGAGTAGAAGGCAGTCTAACGCCACCGCGTTGAACGACGCAGCAGGCGACCAGATGGCAAGTCGCCGGTGCGTCGAGTCACAGCCGACGCGTCCCTCCGAGCCGATGCCGGCGAAAGCTCCTATCATCCTGAACTCGATTCAGGATCGGCCGGTGTAGCGGCAACGCATGTAACACGCTTCCCACCCATTGAATTGGTTCACAATGCCGTCGACTCGCGAGCGAGTCGGGCGACTACCGGATCCTGAATCGAGTTCAGGATGACATCCACCAATGTCCGGAAGTGATCAGGGTCACCCCTCGGCCGACCGGGCACCGGTGCCCGGTCGTTAACCCCCGCCGTCCGCCTTTTTCCGCGCAAGGGCGCTTATCACCTCGAGCACGACGCGGTGCGCGAGTTGCGCCGTGATCTCCGCGGTATCGTACGGCGGAGACACCTCGACGACGTCCATGGCCACAAGGTGGACATCGGAACCGGCGATCCGTCGTACGGCCCGCAAAAGCTCCCGGGCGGAGAGGCCGCCGGGCTCCGGCGTCCCTGTTCCCGGGGCGAATCCCGGGTCCGCGACATCGATATCGACCGATAGATACAGGTGGTCGGCGCCGTCCAATGCCTGCGAGATCGCCTCGGTGATCACCTCGTCGAAGCCGCGTTGTTCGATCTCCGACATCAGGTGCCAGCGCATGCCCTGTTCCTGCATCCAATCGAACGTGTCTTTCGGCGGCCAGTAGCCGCGCAAGCCGACCTGGACGAAGTTCTTGCCGGGCACGGCGCCAGACTCGATCAGCCGCCGCATCGGGTTGCCATGTGCGATCAGCACGCCGCCGTACCCGGATTCGCCCGTGTCCGCGTGGGCGTCGAAATGGAGAATGCCGACATTGCCGTGTCCATACTTGTCAGCGACCGCCGTGGCGGAAGGAAGCGTGATCGAATGGTCACCGCCGAGCACGATCGGCAAGGCGCCCGCGTCTAGCGCCTCGGCGACCTTCGCTTTCACCGCGTCGTGACTCAGTTGGAGGTCGGACGGCGGGCAGTTTGCGTCGCCGAAATCGACCACCTTCATGAATTCGAGCGGATCGATATCCAGACCAAGGTGGTACAGCGTCCGGGAGGCGGTGAAGTAGGACGCCTCACGTATCGCCCTCGGGTCGAACCGCGTGCCCGGTCGGTACACCACGCCCATATCCACGGGCGCGCCAAGTATGGCGATGTCGGCCCCGGCCCCCTTCAGCTCGTCGAAATCACGGGCAAAGGGTAGATGCAGGTACGTCGGCAGTCCGACAAAAGCGGGATGAGCTTCTTCGTCGTGGAGGTTTGTCATTGTGGTTAATGGCCTCTCATCGTCTGAGCCGTCCGACTGACGACAGTGTGCCACCACATTTCGAGTACGCGGTACCTTCGGGTACGCTCCGGAACTCAATCACGGATACGATCCGCGACTATTGTGGCGATGTCAGATATGACATATAATGGATCGACCGGTGCAGCAAGATCAGGGTAAACCGGTTGTCTGGCTGTCGGGCGACATCAAAACGCCTCCGTTCTCGACAGAAGCTCGTATCGAGGCGGGAGTGTTGCCGAGAGAACTACAGCGCGGTGAGTCTCCGACGGCGCCTCATTCACGACCGATGCCGGTGATCGGGGCACGATGCCATGAGTTGCTAATCCGGGACAAGAACAAGATCTGGCGAGTGATGTACCGGACCGATCACGATGCCGTGATCATCCTCGCCGTCTTTCAGAAGACTACCCGCACGACGCCGGGGAGCGTAATCGATCAAAGTAAACGCCGGTTGTCTCGGTACGATGCGGCGAGCTGAAACGGCTGAATGAGACGATGAACCAATCAAAACGGACGAAACTTGAAGCGGCCGGCTGGAAGATCGGATCGGTCGAAGAGTTCCTCGGACTCACCGATCAAGAGCGGGAGTACATCGAACTCAAGCTGGCGCTGCGCGACCTTCTAAAGACCTCCAGGACAGAAGCCGATCTGACTCAACAGGAACTGGCCAAGCGCATGAAGTCGAGCCAGTCGCGGGTGGCGAAGATGGAGTCAGGAGACCCAACGGTCAGTATCGACCTGTTGGTGAAGGCGCTGTTTCAGACGGGCGTATCGAGCGCACGTCTAGGGGCCGTTATCGCCGAGTCCAGGCCAGCCTATGGTGAATCAGCGGCCCAGAACACCGACGCGAGTTAGCGGGCGCGGCGTTGTGCCGCATTGGCTACTCGTTGCTCACGCGATAGTAATACCGCCGTCTACCACGTGATATCCGCCTGTTGCGTACGCCGCATCGTCTGACGCCAGGAACGCGATCCACGGCGCTATGTCTTCCGGGGTGCCGAGACGGCCGAGGGGTATCGCCGACTCCATCGTCTCCCGCCGGCCGTCGGGGTCCGGGTGCTCGTCCCAGTCAGGCGTTCGTTCCAGGGCGCCCGGGCAGACGGCATTTGAACGGATGCCGTGCTTCGCGTAATGGACGGCGATGTGCCTGTTCAGCCCGAGCAAACCCGTCTTGGCGGTCGAGTACGAGACGTTAGGTGTCCGGCCGTTCAGTGCGGTGATCGAGCTGACGATCACCACCGACCCGCCGCCGCCTTGTTTGATCATCTGCGCCAGCCCGTGTTTGCAGGTTCGCACCACGCCGCGCAGGTTGACGTCCTGCGTCCGCTCCCACTCCGCTTCGTCCATCTCGAACAGGTTGAGATCGGTGTTGTGACGCTGAATCCCGGCGTTCGCCACGACGATGTCAAGCTTCCCGAAAACCTCTACAGTGCGCTCCACCGCCGCCTGCACTTCACCTTCAGCCGTGACATCGGTGGGCACCGCCAACGCCCGCGCGCCGCGGGAAGCGATCTCCGCTGCGACCTCTTCCACCCCCTGTGCAGGCACGCCGGCCAGCGTCACGGCGGCGCCGATGTTCGCCATGTACCGGGCGCTTGCCGCCCCGATACCGCTACCGCCGCCGGTGATGAGCGCCACCTTGCCGTCGAGCCGCATTTGTCCCCCTAGCACGTCCAGACGCGCCGAACTCCGGCGCGAGACGATCTGGACCGCCGGATGCTAGACGTGTCAGGGTTGCCATGCCAGCGAAGGTGGCGACGGGGTTTCGGCGAAGCCTTTATCCGGTGTCTCGATGAACGGCCGGTTTGAGCGACTTGTTTAGGGCGTCGGGGTCAAGATGATCGGCATCGGTTCCGGAGCTAAAACGGGTACGACAGGCGTCCCGACGCCCCGCCCACCTGTGTCCGGATCGGGCGAAGGAAATGGCGTTGGTATGGCATATCCACAGTCGACGGCGACCTGACGGTACTCGGCAGAAGGCTCGACTCCAGAGTGAAATACGGAACCGAAATCCTCACCGACCGACAGAGCCCCGTCATAGAGGCACTCCAGGGTCGATACCGTCTCCCCGAACTGGCCATTGCCGTTGAAAAGCGCCCTCTCTGCTGTATTCAGACAGAACGTAACCGGGATGATCTCGGTGTAGATCTGGATCGATATCTCCGAGAAATCCTCCAGAGTCGGATCTTCGGCCAGATCGTTGATGGAGCTGGCGATTGTCACTGCGTTGCTCCCGCGCAGTTTTTCGGAGACACAGGCTAACGTGGCGTCGGACAACTCACCGAGCTCGCGGAACAATCCGCCCGCTATCACGCGGGAGAACGTCTCTCCCGAAAAACAACGGACCAGGTCGAGGCTCTCGTCTTCGAGCCGCTCGTCACCTGACCGAATCGCCTCGTACCGATCCGCGCCCCATTGGCTTTCAAGGCAACTGCGTTCCGCGACCGGGATCTCGGCAAAAAACGCCGCAGGCTCGTTGTCCATATCGACGGTGATCGGGAATAGTGGAACCGGGGTCTCGGTCGGGACGGCCGTCGGGTTCGGCTGGCCTGCTGGAGCCGAATCGGCGCGGTCTTCGCTGCCACATGCGGCTGCGACGATGGCGAAGGTCGCAAGCAGGAGAAGGAGCATTCGTCGATTGCGGAACTTCATTCAGTGGGTCTCTGGGAGCGTACGTTTGTGGTCAGGTCGGTATGTAGACGTTAACGAAGTTCGGATTGTTCCACACGAGCCCGAGACCGAGCCGAAGTGTCATACCCGCGTGCACCTCGTCAGTCTGTACCTGATCCCCGCATCATCACCGCCTGCCTCGTGTCATCCTGATCACATGTACACAAAGATACCAATCAAATTCGTCTTGATGGCTGAACTGATCGGCTGACCGCCGAACTCGGAACAAGCTTTCATGGAGTCGGGCATGGTGGACCTAGTCGGACGATAGGTAGAACTCATCGCGACCACTTCCGACTTGGATGACACGGACCGATCTGGACAGGTTAGAAGTGGTCCCGGTCGGTCGGGTATTTTCACTGGCCAACGATAAGCGAGATGTCATCGTCGAAAATCCCGCTTATCGTTGGCTGTTCATCAACAATCCGTCAATTCCTGAATGAGCGGCCCGGATAAGTCAGGTCGCCGTTGAGCAGCGAGTCCTTCTCAGTAGTGTCCACGTTCGTGGTGTCTAAAGGGGTTGGGGCCCCGGGATAAGAAGACCATCGCGTCATCCT
>JAQBUX010000162.1 GCA_027623795.1 Chloroflexota bacterium | reverse complement strand
GTCCGGGATTGAACTGTGTGGACGATTCCGGGAGGTCTCGGAAGTGCCCGTGATATTCCTTACGGCGCTTGGAGACGAGTCTGATCGGGTCAAGGGCCTGAAGGCGGGCGGTGACGACTACATCGTCAAGCCATTCGGCGTCGACGAGCTCAGGGCACGAGTGGCGGCGGTTCTCCGCAGAGCCGCCATGCCGGCTGCCGGATCAGCGGGGCGGCGCGATTTTGCCGACGGAGAGCTGGTGATTGATCACGGAGCACACAACGTCACCGTACGGGGCGTACCCGTGTCACTCACGCCGCTTGAGTATCGGATGTTGTCCGTTCTGTCCTCCCACAGCGGCCAGGTGCTGAGTCAGGATCGCTTGCTTGATCTTGTCTGGGGCGCCGACGCGATGGAGGCGGCTCCCGAAAGCGTCAGACTCTGCGTTAGCCATCTGCGCCGCAAGATCGAGGCCGACCCGCAGCGACCCCGGCTGGTCGAGACCGTCCGTGGTTTCGGCTACCGCTACGCCGCCGCCTGAACGGTAGGCTCCCGGATAATCCCGGCGAGCTTGAGCGTGAGCCAATTTCGGCGGTCCGACGTTCCCCGCCACACGCCGGCGCCCGAAGACACTACGACGACGGGTTGTGGGGGGGGTGGTCACATATGGCTCTTCGGCCCCAACCTGGCTGGGTCGCCCCGGGCATTCACTCGACCAGCAGCGAGCCGGCTACGGGACGGAAACTGCCCGGTCCTCGTCCTCGCGGTGACTGCTCGACTGACAGAGCCTTCCCCGAGTGTGTCCCCCGAGTGTGTACAGGGCGCGGTCATCGGGACTCAAGTAACTCGGTCAGCCCGGTTGAGCCTTCCATCGGGCGGGCAAAGTCGTTACGAGGCCGTCACGATCGATGATCTAGGCCGCTACGTTGACCGTCTCGGAATGGTCTTCCCTGGTCGCCTGTTTTAACAGCACGCGGAACGTCGTCCCGACGCCGACCTCGGAAGCCATCTCGATCGTGCCGCCCTGGAGCTCTGTCAACGATTTGGCGATCGCGAGTCCGAGTCCCGTACTCCCGGGTGATTTGCGCTTCTCTGAATCGACACGCACGAAGCGCTCAAATACGCGTTGCTGGTCCTCATGTGCGATTCCGATACCGGTGTCGGACACGGCGATCTCTACCAGGTCATCGCGCCGTTGGGCTGAGAGCGTCACCTGGCCGCCTTCCGGCGTGTACCGGTAGGCATTCGTCAGCAGGTTCATGAGTACCTGGAACAACCGGCTGGAGTCGGCATTGATCTGCGGCAAGCCGGGTTGCACATTGACGCGCAGGTTCAGGTTGCGAGACTCGAACTCCCCGCGGACATTGTCGAGGAGCTCCGAAACGAGGGGCACGAGTGAGACGGGCGCAAGATCGACACGGATGCCGCCCTCGATGCGAGAAATGTCGAGGATGTCGTTAACCAACCTCTTAAGTCGCTCGCTGCTCCTCCGCGCCATCCCGAGCAAACGTTCGGACTCCGAGGTTATCGGGCCTGCCGCGCCTGAGATGACAAGTTCCAGGAATCCGATGACTGACGTAAGCGGGGTTCGGAGTTCGTGGGAGACCATGGATACGAACACGCCTTTCGCCTGCTCCGCTGCGCGTTCACCGGTCACGTCTCGGTACACCCACAACCTGCCCCGGTAATCGCCGTCTTCGTCAGTCACCGGAACAGACGTGCGTGAATAGGTCACCGGCGATGGCTGTACAAAGACGATGTCCTCCGCCGTTACCGTCAGGTTTTTCTGGGCGTAGATTTCATCGATCCGGCTGACGAGTCCGTCGGGGTCGAACACGGAGGTTGCGGCGCCCTGCTCAAGTTCGGGACTCGCCAGCCCGAGCACTTCAGATGCGTCTCGATATCCGAAGGCGTCCGCGAAAGCCTGGTTCGTCCATACGACGCGTTGGTCACGGTCGACAAGCATGATGCCTTCAAGCGCAGACTCCAGGAATACTGAGAGTTGCGTGCTCATCAACCGGAGATCAGACCGTGCGCTCTGACGGGACGACGCAAGTGAGTAACTCGCGCCTGTCGCGACCAACGTGATGGCGAGTCCCGCTCCGAGTACTACCATCCACACGTTCCGTTCGAGTGCGCTGACGCCGAACCACGGCGTTGATCGGAGATCGAATCGCCACTCCCTGCCGCCGACATCGATCGCGGCTACAACGTGGCTCCCGCCCGCATCCGGAAGGGAAGCCGGGGTTATCACCGGCAATGTGACAGCGCCGGGAGCGGCCGCCGGTCCACGGTCGGTCACGGTGACATGTACGCCCAGCAGGCCGGAACGAACAAGCGGGCCAACCAGGAGCCGGTCGGTGTCGTAGATCGTCAGGCCGAATCCGATCAACGCGGCCCGACGTTGATCGGTAGATTGGATGCGTTCCCCGGAACGGTATATCGGCGCAAGCACGGCGAATGTAGACGGACCGTCACCCATGAGCGGCGCGGTTGAGGCCGGGCGTCCGGTGTCCCGCGCTTCATTCATAGCGGCGGCAAACATTGGATCCTGGCTGAGATCTTGACCGGGACCGATCGGAATTCCGGGGAGTGGGTCTACGAAGGCGACAGGGAACTGGTCACCCGTTCCATCAGCCGTCGCGATCTCGTATCGCGGCAGCCCCTGGCGCCGCAAGGTCGCCGCAAAATCATCGATATCTTCTGCCCGGATCAGTGGTATGAACCCGATTGTACGGGCCTGCGCGCCTCGATCACGAAGCCCGACGGCGAAATCATGGAAACCATCGACAGTGATGTCCGGCGAGCCCACCAGGAGGTCCGATACGTCGTCCGCTTCCGTCATGATGGCGCGCAACTCTGCCGAGATCGTATTGGAGGCCCTGGCGGAGAACGCCTCGAATCGATCGCTGCTCTGGTTTGCGATGATCGTTCGGACCATCACCGCGGTTCCGAGCGTCATCGCCAGCAGCATCGTCAGGGTCGCGCCCGCGATGAAAAAAGGCAGGCGGCCTTGATCAACCTGGCGCCGCGTATCGCGCCTTGATGGGTTGGCGCCGCCTGAGTCTGGAGCGGGGATCTCCATGCCTGGGTTCGCCTCCGGTGGGCGGATAGTCCGTGTCGAGCGTCGTAGGCCGTTAGAACGCGGATACGTCCTCCGCCACCTTCGACCCTGGTCTGGGTCCACGTCTATCTCGATTGTCGGCCGCGAAGGCGACCCGGCGGACCGGTGTGTTCACCCAAGGCGATTGCCGAAAATGGCGCGTCCGACTGTCATCGCCCGTGATTCTGGTCACACTTGCCACAATCTTTGGTCGCGCCGCAGGGTCGAAGTCCATCCAGCCGTTTGTTGAGGCTTTCGATGCTTTGTCCGATCTCCTATGGACATCGGACACGACTCACTCGACCGCACGAGTGTGGAGGTGAGATGCGCGCTGTCATCCTCGATGCGACCGCGCAGTCTGGGACTACTAGGCGTAAACTGCCCGTCGGCTATGGCGTGCAGTGGAGTGCCGGGATCGCCCATAGGCGATTCCGGGTGGAACCAGAGCCAGACACGCCGTTCAGGTCGGTGAGCTGCGGCGTGTGAATTCGGCTTCGAACACACACCAAACGACGCCAGCGTTCGTTGCCGGACACCAGGAACGAGCGCTGGTCATCTTGAGATTATCGAGAGCGTGCTACGCCCGGTCACGAAAGGATCGTGTGCAAATGGAGGCATCCGGCGATGGCGAATCATAAGGGCACCATCGGTATCCTTACCGGCGGGGGCGATGTGCCGGGACTCAACCCGGCCATCCGGGCCGTCACGATCCGGGCGATCGGCGAAGGCTACCGGGTGATCGGCATCCGGAGGGGCTGGGCCGGACTGGTCGACATGGTCCCTGACAGGGATGTGGACAACGGCCTCAACTTTCAGGAGCTCGACTACGACGCCGTCAACCGGGCCGTGCGTACCGGCGGCACCCTTCTTCACTCGTCCCGCACACGGCCCAGCCACCTGCCAAAGGACGCCGTACCGCCGCACCTGCGCGATACGTATACCGATGACATTAACGACGTGACGCCGGCCGTCCTGGACAACCTGGAGTTCCTGGGAATCGATTATCTCGTTCCGATCGGGGGTGACGACACGCTCAGCTACGGGTATCGCCTGCACACGGAGGGCGTCAAGGTCGTGGCGATCCCGAAGACGATGGACAACGACGTGCCCGGTACTGACTACTGCATCGGCTTCAGCACTTGCGTCACGCGGACGATCGAGATGGCCAACACGCTGCGCAGCACGGCGGGCTCACACGAACGCATTCTCGTCATCGAGATATTCGGTCGCTACTCGGGTTTCACGGCATTGCTACCCACGATGGCCGGCGCCGCTGACCGTTGCGTCATTCCCGAGCACGAGTTCGACATCGAGCAACTGACCGAACTGGCCGTCTACGACCGCAACCGGCATCCTAGCCGGTACTCTGTTGTGCTTGTGTCGGAAGGCGCCACGATGTCCGGCGAGAGGTCGTTTGAGGGCGACGAGACAGACCAGTACGGCCACCGCAGGCTCGGGGGTATCGGCGACAAAGTAGCGACCCAGATTTCCGGCCTGTCATCCACGTACAACAACGGACGCCAGATCAACGTGGTCAGCCAGCGCCTTGGATACCTGGTCCGCGGCGGCGCTCCCGATGCGCTCGACTCGATCGTACCGATGGCTTTCGGCAATCTGGCGCTGGACCTGTTACTTGAAGGAACGTCCGGCCGGCTCGTCAGCATCCGCAACGGTGTCTATGACAACGTCCCACTCGACGTGGTTGACGGCTCTCACAAATCCGTCGACGTCCAGAAGTACTACAACACCGAGCGGCTGCGGCCCAACTACGCGAGCTTCAACAGCAAGCCGCTGTTCATCATGACGAGCGATCTCTAGGGCCGACTGGTAGGGTCGAGGCAGTTTATTCCAGCTCTGATATCGCTTAGTTACCTCTCGGTCCTGGAAAACCGTTCATGAAACGTGATCGCGTGGATATGGCGGAAGTTCGCCCCGGGTCGCCGGGACGGAGTTCGTGCTCGTGGCGTTCCACGGGCCAGCAATAACTATGATCTGGTTGGGCGATGCTGGAGGGCGGCCGCCCCTGATCGGCGCACGAACGACCGGGAAAAAGACTCCGAGTTCAGCGCCGGGCGATGACTCACCGCGAGCCCCAAGGCCTCTATCGACGCCAATTGCGATGTAAGTTGTCGCCTGCACCGACCTTGGAAGCAAAAGAGGCACCCATTTCTGGATGCCTCTTTTAGTTCAGGGAACGAGTGGAGCCAACGACAGGATTCGAACCTGTGACCTGCGGTTTACGAAACCGCTGCTCTACCACTGAGCTACGTTGGCCGACCAGTTGATTGAATCGCAGATGTTGCGCCCGGTCAACAGGGACCGCTCTGGGCGCTGACGTGCGTCCGAGCCGAATCAAGAACGGCCGACCTACATGATCGCTTCGAGGCCGTGCTCAAGCTGGCTCGACCTGGGCTGCCCGATGACCCTGTATCGGAGCACACCGTCGCGGTCGATGAAGTACGTCATGGGTAGGATCACGACTTCGTACATCCTGGTCATCGCGCCGCGGTCGTCCAGGGCGACCGGAAGGCCTAACGAGAGCTCGGCGACGAACTCGTCGATCAATCGACGTGGCTCGCCCGTGTTGATGGCGAGAACGGTCAGCCCGTCATCTGCATGTTCAATCGCTAATTCGTCGAGTACCGGCAACTCCCGGCGGCAAGGAGCGCAAGTTGTAGCCCAGAAACTCAGGATCACCGGGTTGCCCCGAAGTTGCTCAAGACTCACGGTCTCGCCCGTGGTCAACCCGAGCTCGAACTCCGGCGCCGGTGAATCGATAACCGGGGCGGACGCCGATCCCCCGGAACAGGCTGTCATGAGCATCAAGATCGCGATGAGCGAGAGCCACCACACAGGGTTAAGCGCCGCGAATCGACGGGCGCCCAACTCGGAGCTGCTCGCACGGCCGCCGGTCGATATCAGGTCACGACGACGGGCGTAGCCTGTACACCACACCCGGGAATTCACCGCAGCGGCCAGGCGAACTCTCAACAGCAAAAGCCTCCACCCATCCATACCAACGTGTACCGCGTGTCCTCAAAGGATTTGCCTTCAACCTCGACCATCACATTGAGGTTGTAGCCGTTGCCCACATGGCCCCCGTCCGGATGCCTGTGGATGAGGTAGGCGCCCTTAAGGGTCCCTTCACCGGTCTCCTCGCCCATGCTGATCCATCCAGATGATTCAAGTTCCGCTATGGCGCCGGTGAAGTACTCCTCGGCGAGATCGGCGGTCGGAAACACGCGAAGTGTTTGTGCGGAGACTCCTGGATCCAGTTCCCACTCGGCCCAATCGAAGACCTTAGTATCTGATAAAAGGGCCACGTTCTGACCGACAAGGTCTGAGGAATCCGATGCCGCCGGGAGTGGCGGACTTGCGAGCTCATCCAGGAGGGCCGAAAGGTCTTCGCCCCAGCCAACCCCGTAGTAAAGGTGCCGTTCCCTTCCGTCAGGGTCGATCACGACCGTTAG
>JAQBUX010000161.1 GCA_027623795.1 Chloroflexota bacterium | reverse complement strand
TCGCATCCCTTTCCTGCGGGGAATCGCAGCGCTCTCGGAAACCCTTGTGCTCGGCATGAAAGCGCTCGCAGTATCGGCTAACGCGGCCATCCCTCAAGAAGAGAACAAGGATGGCGAGGAAGCCGAGGAAGAGACTCTCGGCGGGTTTGCGCTCGGCGGGATGATCGCGATCTCGCTCACGCTCGCGATCGTGGTGTTCTTCATAATCCCGTTGTTCCTGTCGCGCGGGCTTGAGTCCTTTGGGTGGAACGATTGGGCGGCGAACGGTGGCGAGGGTGTTATCCGTATCGTGCTGTTCATCGGCTACATATGGCTGATCGGCCGGATGCAGGACATCAAGAGGCTCTACGGCTACCACGGCGCCGAGCACATGGCGGTCCACGCCCGCGAGAACGGCGACCCGTTGACGCCCGAAGGTCTACGCCGTCACCCCACCGCCCACCCGCGTTGCGGAACCGCCTTCCTGTTAACGGTCGTGTTGGTATCGATCGTGGCGTTCATGTTCTTTCCACGCGATCCGTTGTGGATACACTTTGCTTCCCGCATCGTCCTGATACCGGCGGTTGCTGCGGTCAGCTACGAGATCATCCGATTCAACGGCCGTCACCCGAACTGGTGGTGGGTAAAGATCCTTGCGTGGCCAAGCCTGTTGTTGCAGGACCTCACGACGAAGCAGCCCGACGATGGCCAGTGTGAAGTCGCCATCGCTTCGATCCAGGCCGCAATCGCACTGGACGCCGGCCGGCCGATTGCCGAAGCGACGACAGGCGCAAGGGCCATTGTTCAGCGGGACGCGTCGGAGTAGACGCCGTACCAAATGCCACGCTCCGAGCCGGACGCCCGGTGGGCCAGGAATACGACACAGGACGGACGTGGGGCGACCCCCTGAGTATCCAGAATCCAGCGGTCGGGGCTCTCTCTCGCACGTATCGTCTCGCCCCTTAGCCCCTGCGGGACCTCAATTCTGACCACACAGAATCCGGCGGAAGATCTGTCGCGGCCATAAGCACGAGTGTGTGATAGAGAAGGTCCGCGATCTCCGACGAGAGACGCTCATGGTCCTCGCGTACACCGGCTATCGCCGTCTCGCCGGCTTCCTCAACGACCTTCTGGGCTATGCGGTCGATGCCGTCGCTGAACAGCTCGGCCGTGTAAGAGCCGGCGGGCGGGTTCGCCTTCCGGCCTTCTATCACGGCGAACAAACTTGCCAGCTCGCCGGGGCCGAGCCGCTCCACCGTTTCGGCCTGCGCGAGTTCGCCTGCATCGAGCGGAGTGTGGAAACAACTATCCTCACCGGTGTGGCAGGCGGGACCGGTCGGTTCGACCTGAACGACAATGGCGTCTCCATCACAGTCGAGTGACACGGAACGCACACGCAGGTAGTTACCAGACGTTTCTCCTTTGTGCCACAACTCCTGACGGCTGCGGCTATAAAACCAGACATCGGGACCGTCGACGGTTCGCTTCAGCGCCTCGGCATTCATGTAAGCCAGGGTCAGCACCCGGCCGTCCCGTGCGTCCTGCACGATGGCCGGGATCAAGCCCCTGTCGTCAAAGGTCAACGTGGCCGCCATCTGATTTCCTCATCCTGGTTACCTGTCTGGGTTTCGTGTCTGGCGTCCTTGCCGCTGGACGCCTCATTTGATTTCCTGGTCCCGAAATCCTATCTGGACCCGGTATTAGTCACACAACCCGGTGCTCGACGTGAATCGCTGATCCAACTAGAAGGGATACCCGCAGACACCCCGATATCGACACACCATGCGCCCTCCGGTGTGGAATATCACCGCGATCGCTATTCCGGTGCCGTGGCGTCTTTGAAGAACCCATCATTCCCGAGCCGACGGGATTCCGGGAAACGCTCGCGTTTCCGATAACCCGAGCCCTTCCGCGGATCAATCCAGGGTAGGGCCCTACTCCAGGCGGGCTGGATTCCCACCTGCGTCTGGATGACGGGGAGCCGGAAAGTGAGTCGTCCAATCAGGAATGATGCGTCGCCGGGCAAGGGGATTCTTGAGATTGTCTTTAAGTAGCGCGGTCCAGCAACGCCACCAATTCCATCAGATCGGTGATTTCGTGAGACGGCCGTACGTCGTCCGGGCCGGGCCTTGCGCCGGTGCGATTGATCCAGATCGTCGTCGCTCCGACCTCAGACGCCCCGCGGACATCGTCGTACAACTGGTCGCCGACGTACCAGGTTCGGTTGGGCTCGACGTGCATCGCCCCAAACATGTACTGGAAAGCCCCGGGGTGCGGCTTGTATACCGCGGCGGATTCTGACGATTCGATCACCTCGAACTTTGACGTCAAACCGTGCTCGTCCAACATCGGCCGAAGAAACGAGTCATCGGCGTTCGAGAACACACCAAGCGGGACGCGCCCGCTAAGCTCAGACAAGGCCCTCACGGTCTCGGGAAACGGGTTTCTGTGGGCCATGTGGGTGACCGACCGGCGCGCCGCATTGACGGCGTTGCCCGGGATGCCGTCCTGCTCAAATACCTTCTCGAAACACTCGCGCCACGCCGCCTCATACGTCTTGAACGGCGGCGAGCTATCCGGGTCATCCATGTTCGTCCGCCAGGTTCGAAATTCGACCTCGATCCGCTTCCAACGACCCCATAGGTCGGGGCCTGTAATGTCCAGCCCCTGCTCCTCAGCGATCTGTTGGAATGCCCGCTGCCAGGCCTCGGTGTCGTTCAGGAACAGCGTGTCGTAAACGTCGAACATGACGGCGTCAGGCATCCTGAGATTTTTCATACGGGAACGGCGGTTCTTTCTGATCGACGGCGGGCCCGGGGTGGGTTCGATGACGTCATGGGGTTCTTGTTCGACCAACGGCCGGCGGCCTCACAGGGAGCCCCCGGTCCGAAAGGTACTGTTTGGCCTCCGAGACGGTGTACTCACCGAAGTGAAAGATGCTGGCGGCGAGGACGGCGTCGGAACGCCCCTCATGGAGCGCGTCGTACATATGGTCCAGGTTTCCGGCGCCTCCACTGGCGATCACGGGGATCGGCACGGCGTCGGAGATGGCGCGCAAAAGTTCGAGGTCGTACCCGGTCTTCTGGCCATCGGTGTCCATGCTTGTGATCAGGATCTCGCCGGCGCCCAGTTCGGCGCCGTAACCCGCCCATTTCACGGCGTCCAGGGCCGTGGCGTTGCGGCCGCCGTGCGTGAACACCCGCCACGGGGACTCCGCGGCGAGGTTTCGCTCGCCTTCCGACGCGACGCCGGCCGGACCGTCAACGCGCTTGGCGTCGATGGCGAGCACGATGCACTGGGAGCCAAACTCAGCGGCCGCCTCCCGGATCAACTCCGGGCGATTGATCGCTGCGGTGTTGAGGGAAATCTTGTCGGCGCCCGCCTCAAGCATGCGTCGGATGTCGTCGATCGACCTCAGGCCACCCCCAACGGTTAGCGGAATGAACACCTCGGACGAAACCCGGCGAACCACGTCCACCATCGTGTCGCGATCATCCGAGCTGGCCGTGATATCCAGGAATACGAGCTCATCAGCCCCGGCTTCGTTGTAAAACCGAGCAAGCTCGGCCGGGTCGCCGGCGTCACGCAAGTCGACAAAGCTAACGCCTTTGACGACCCTTCCCCGATCGATGTCCAGGCACGGAATTATGCGGTGGGCGAGCATCCCGTCCTACTTTTCGACCAGGAGCAAGTACCTGATGTCGCCGATGATCCGACGTGCTTTTACGGTCAACTCCAGCTTTTCGAGGATCTCCTCCACGTCCTCCTGTGCGACCCGCTCGTCTAGCGGAGGACCGACGCGCATCTCTTGCTTGCGCCATTCCAGGATCGCTATCCAGCCGCCCTTCTTGACGATGCGTGCGGCGTCCCGGATCAGCCGCGTCGGATACGACGCTTCGTGCAGTACGTTGGACATCAACGCCAGGTCAACCGAGTTGTCCTCAAGCGGCAACTTTGTCTCACGAGACAACACCGTCTCTACGTTCTGTACGTGAGCCGCCTTTGCTTCACGTTCGACGATGTCGAGCATGCCCTGTTGTACATCGATCGCGTACACCTTGCCGTCGTACAGATATTTGGCCAATGGAATCGTGAGGTAGCCGGGGCCACAGCCGATATCGGCGACGAAGTGGAAGGTGCGTAGCGGTAACTCCGCAACGACGTAGTTCGGGTCCACCGCGCCGGGCCGGGACTGGGATAGAAGCGCTTCAGCATTTTCGAGTGGGAATTTAGTCGGCATACGTAGATCTTAATCCGTTATCTGGAATGCGCTCCGACGGCGGAGATCGCCTCCGCTAAATCGATAGCGCCCGTGTAGATCGCCTGACCGGTAACAGCGCCGTCGATCCCAAGCTCAGCGAGTCTGACCAGATCATCGATCGACGCGATACCGCCTGCGAAAAGGATACGACAGGTCGTCCTGCCGGCCAGTTCTGCTGCCGCCTCGAAATTCGGATGGCTTAGCGTTCCGTCTTTTGTGGTGTCCGTATACATTACGCGTTCGACCCCCAGACGCTCCATCTCGCCCACCAGGTCGATAGCGCTCATGCCGGAATCCGTGCGCCAGCCCCGCGTTGTCACGAGGCCGTCGCGCGCATCAACGCCGACGATTACATGCTCCGCCCCCCGATTGGCGACCGTCTTGTGGACCTCGTCCGGAGCCTCCACGGCAGCGGTTCCGAAGATCACGCGGTCCAGTCCCAGATCAAGTAGTTCCCCGGCGGCGGCGGCGTCACGGATACCCCCGCCGAGTTGCAGAGGCACGCTTGCAGCGGAGGCGAGTTGCGAGACCACCGGTGCGTTTACGCGAATCCCGTCACGCGCTCCATCAAGGTCCACGATATGGATACGCCGTGCGCCGGCATCCTCCCAGCGCCTCAACACGCCGACCGGATCGGCGTCGAACACCGTCTCGCGGCCGTAGTCGCCCTGATAAAGGCGGACGCACTTGCCTCCACGAAGGTCGATCGCAGGGATCACTTCCATTTGGAGTCGCTCATGTGGCAATCAAGCAAAAAGCACTCAAGCCACTCTGGCCGCGGCCGTCTCGGCAACGTGGCGCACAAAGTTTGCGTAGATCTTTAGACCGAGGTCCGCGCTTTTCTCCGGGTGGAACTGGGTGGCGATTAGCTCCCCCTTCACCACCGCAGCGCAAACCGGTCCGCCGTACTCCGTTTCGGCGGCGACGTCACTCGCGTCGGATGGTACGCAGTGGTAGCTGTGGACGAAGTAGAAGTAAGACCCGTCAGGGATTCCACGGAAAACGGGGTGACGTTCATCGTCCGGCGCCGTGAATCGGATGGAGTTCCAGCCCATGTGCGGCACCTTGAGGCGGGGGGAACCTGGATCCGTCTTCCCAAACTCGAACCGAACGACGCGGCCGCCGACCAGGTCCAATCCGGGCAACTGGCCCTCGTCAGATACGGGGAAAAGAAGCTGCATTCCGAGGCAAACGGACAGTAAGGGGCGGCCAGAGCGGACGAACTCCCGGATGGGCTCCACGAGTCCCAGTTCCTCTAGAGCGCGCATCGCTGCGTCGGACGCGCCAACTCCCGGGAGCACAGCGCCGTCCGCCGCCGACAGGGCCGCGGCTGATCCCGTGATCTCGACGTCCGCGCCGCATCGCTCGAGCGCCTTGCCGACGCTGTGGATGTTTGCCGCCTGGTGATTGATGACCACTATCCGCGGCCTGTGTTCTTGCTCGTTCAACGGTGATTACTCAGGATCAAAGAGTTCGAGATTCGAGGGTCCGCACCGCGCCTCGCCAGGTGGATTTCGATGCGCAAGTACATTCTAGTGGCAATATCACCCACACCCCGGCCTTTGACCAGACCGCCCTCTAAGCTAGAATAAGCGCGCGACCATTGCGCGAAAGTGCGCACGACCCCGGTTATTACAGCCGCACAGGTCGTCGTCGCCCGGAGGGTCCATTGGTCAGCGCGTCCAAACCAGCGATCCCAGCAAACACGATCGTCATCACCGAGAAGGCAGCTTCCAAGGTGAAAGAGTTTGCCGCCCGTGACGGCATGGACGCATTCGGCCTGAAGGTCGGCGTCAAAGGCGGCGGATGTTCCGGACTTGAGTACGTCCTGGACATCGTGGACGGCCCGGACGCGGACGACAAAGTGATCGTGCATCACGGGCTTGAGCTGTATGTCCCGAAAAAGAGTTACGTTTTCCTGGCAGGGACGGAGCTCGACTTCACGGACGGACTGAACGGCAAAGGATTCGTTTTCACGAACCCGAACGCCAAGCGAACCTGCGGCTGCGGTAGCTCTTTCTCCGCCTAGCAGGCAGCGTTCCGGGTCCCGGCGCCTGGACGGCTCCGGAACGGTTACGATCCGCTCATGCCAAATCGAACCTCACTGTCTAATCGGCACAATGCTGCGGGCGCGCGCCTTGTACAGGTCGCCGGGCGCAACGTCACGGCGAGCTTTGGCGAGTTCGACGCCGAGTACAAGGCACTCTCCTCAGGCGCGGCCATTCTCGATCGATCGCATCTGGGACGCATCGCAGCGACCGGTAGCGACGCGCTCGATCTGATCAACCGATTTTCGACCAATGAGACCGTCGGATTGGCCGACGGGGACGTT
>JAQBUX010000160.1 GCA_027623795.1 Chloroflexota bacterium | reverse complement strand
TCGGGATGGTCGGAGTTTTCTTCTTCCTGACTCAGTTTTTCCAACTGGTCCAGGGGCGAAGCGCTCTGGTCGCCGGACTGGCGCTAACCCCGGTCGCGGCGACGATGATGATGGGTGCAGGAATCGCGACCAAGGCGGTACCGAAGCTGGGTCCAAAAATGGCGATCGTAATCGCCGGTTTGATAATCCTGTCCGGAATGGGTGTGTTCTCCACGATCGAAGTCGATACCTCTATGTGGGTACCGATGCTGGCGATCGCGCTCTTCGGCCCCGGCGCGGGCATCGGGCTCGGCGGGCCCGCGTACCTCGTTCAAGCCGTGTGGTGCCGAGGGGCACACTTGCACTACTGGCGTACGGATTTCGGGAAATTAAACTGAGCCTGCAACAACCTATTTTGTTAGGTTGATGGCCTGTTTGAGTGAGCCGAACACTTCGCGTAACGAGGGTTTCAGCCGAAGTAGTGTGATGCCCTCTCGGTCTAGGCGCTTCATGATTTCAACAGCCAAGCTGGTCTTCATTACGTATTGGACAACCGGGGGTTTCATGATGCTCCCGTGTCGCTTGAAATAATTCTTGCGGGAATGAGCCCTGAACCGCTCCTTGATTACGGCGTTCAACGGGGGTGCACCACCTAGATCCCAGACGTCGTTCGCCCCGAGGTCGGTCAGAAAGAACGCCTGCTGGGCACGTAAGAACTCGTTTTCACCCGTCGGTACTTGGACTATCTGCATCCGCTCGGGCCGGGCACGGGACGCCGCACCGATTGTACGAATGAAACGAAGATCAGCTGCCCAAACTGCCAAATATTCGTCCACAGACCGCGCATTGATCACCTCTGATGTAGCGAAGTACAAGGCAGATTTTGGATTGAACGTGAAGTCCAAAAGTCTCGTGTGAATTCCGTGGTGTTGCGCGAGGGCCAAAGCTGCCATGTGCTCAACTTGGGGCCATATGTGACCCAACGTTGCACGAGAATTCGAATTCGCTAATTCATGAATTTGTATAATGCGTTCAAAATTGGGTAGAAGTAATCCCGCCTGATCGGCCGCGAGCACGAAGTTAGCGACACTATTGATTTCGTTCCGGATTTGTTTCTCAACATTGGCAGGATTGCCGGTGACCACGCTGGTTCCCTGGTAAAACTCCGACAGTGACCCACGAAATGCAGAAGGGAGAAGGTTCCATTTGGAATCCTTCTGTCCCCGAAATCCGAAGTCACCATATCGAGCCCCAAGCCATTTATTGTTCGAAAAATCCAGCTCTCGAAAAACTTCGTCAACCGAAGTTAACTCGATCGCGTCGAACCCTTCTGCATGCGGGTGTGGCGTCCGAACCGTCGCCGTCATAGCAACGCCAACCTTGCCTCAAATTTCTGCAATTGAGAATCTTGCACTTCAGTGATGAATTTGGCGTACTCGATCTTTCCTCGAATGACCTCTTTGTACATCGACGGGTCTGGATCGACACGTTTGTGGCGCTTATAAACATGGGAGTGTAATGATCCGCTGCGGATTTCAGTCCGTACCTCTCGGCTGCGTACAGCATCTGACGGATGTGCCGGAGTAGTCGTCGGCGTGGTCTGAGCTGCCCATCCACTATCCGTACGCCTGCCAAAACCGGACCCTCAGTAACAGCTGTGAGACGAGTTTTTCTAGCGTTCAGTACGAAATCTTGATTCCGCATCACTTCTGCAAATTCAGAGCCGATGATCACGTTCGAACTGTGTATAACTCGGGGATAACGGCAAATCGGTCCAGGAAATCTTCCTTGCCGTGTAGAGAAAGTTATGTCGTCGACGTACCGAGAGTACTTGCAATGGTGTTTCACAGCCAGTCTTGAGAGGGCAGCATCGGCGGAATCGAACATGATGTTTGAGATAAGCGGGGAGCTGGGCGCGCCTTGAGCCAAGGATCCAGAATTGTTGGTCACGAGACGGGCAATCGTTGCAGCGACTCCAGGGTCGAGTCGGAAACGAAGCCCCTTCAACATCCCGAAGATTCTCGGGAACGTGATAGTCGGGAAAAAGTCCTCCAAATCCGTGCTCAAAATAAGAGAGGCGTCGACATGTACGGCGGCATTAGTGCGAACGGAACTCCCCGGAATAAATCCGTGCACGGCGGGATGGGGATCGTAGTAGTACCCCAAGAACTCGTTGAGCCGTTGCTGGATACGTTTGAGTCCGACTACCGGCACGTCGATGGTTCGGAACCCAGGGCCTTTTTTGGGGATACGGAAATGCTCGTACTGACGAGTACGCTGGTGGTAGTACAAGCGGCCGTAGTCAACTCCCAACAAATTGGCCAATCCCCGCATATTCGTGATGCGGTTCAGCGGGAGGGACGATGAGCTGTTAATGGGCATTGAGAGCCCTGATCCGGTGTTCTCCTCATGCCCAAGCTTGAGAAGGCCCAGATAACCGAACCTCGCAAACGAAACCCGAAGGCTGCCCTCAGGCTGAGCCTACCCTGTCGTTTACGCACAGCGTTTACACTGCGTGTTCACCGGATCAGGGATACTGGATTGTACCGTATCCCTGATTTCTGGCATCGTGGGCACGACCGCATCTTGTTCACTCGGCGGGACTAAAATTATGTGGGGCCAATTGGGTACTAGCAGGCTGCTGAAGAATCGATGGTTGCTCGTTTGAAGCCATGCTCGGACGGAATTGGTGATGGAGGAATCGATGGCCGTCCCCTGTGCGAGTACATCGATGTGAAGACCGGTGAGAGTTTGGAGAGCGCACGGTCTACGATCGGCTTGATGCGGCGGATGGGATGATCCTCAGGGATGAAATCATCCGTGGTGACCAGTGACAGCATCGTCGCCTGATGGATAGCATCGCCGCGCATGATCGTCTCTCCAGGAACGTAAGCTTGCCGAACTGATCGCAGCTTACTCAACCCCAGCCCAGATCGCGAGTTTTTCAGCACCCTGCTAGAGGGTGTACATCCGCCTTTACAGAATGCCGTGTTTGCGGCACCCGATCAGGCGGAACGACCTGCCTACATCTAGCCCGGACGACACCAGCGGGCTCGTGAACCAGCGGTGGTGGCATGAGATTCGGCAGCGGTGCGAGGACATCAACCCGTACACAGACCGCGGCAGGAATCGATGGTCCGCTGTTTAGTGGTGGCGAGTGAGTCTCGTAAACCTCACAAGTTCGGTATGCTCGTGTCGGACACAATCGAGATGGCGGAACCGACCGTCCGCTACGCCAACCTGAGTGATCCGAAAGAGGTTCCCTATGGCTGCCTACCTTGTGGCCAATTACAACGTAACCAACCCGGAAGCGTTCGAGGCCTACCCGCCTGCTGCGAGTCCGACGGTCATTGCCCACGGTGGTGAGCTCCTGGCCGCCGATGCTGAGAGCGAAGCCATTGAAGGCCAACCGCGGAAAGTGACGGTGATCCTAAGGTTCCCGTCCAAAGAAGCCGCCCACGCCTGGCACTCCTCAGACGAGTACGTCAAGATCATGCACCTGCGCACCGACAACACCGAGGGCGTCGTGATCCTCGCCGACGAGTTCGTGATGCCCGGCTAGCCGGGACGAGGCGACTGAGTTCGGTCGTGTCGGCGTAGCTGTGACGCAGAAAGCAGGAAGCCCCCGTTAACACGGGGGCTTCTCTGTAACCTGGATTTGCGAGTGGAGCGGAAGACGAGATTCGAACTCGCGACCCTCACCTTGGCAAGGTGATGCTCTACCACTGAGCCACTTCCGCCCGGATGCATGTGGCAGCGGGACATATCAAATGTAGTCCTCACCAAGCGAGAGGGTCAAGGCGAGGATCGTCCGGTACGATGTCTCACATGCCTGAATCCCCAATGCTGGAATCAAGTGACATCAGGATCGGGCTGATCGGATTCGGTTCGTGGGCGATCAACGCCTATCTGCCGGCGCTCAGCTTGATACCCGGCGTCCGCGTCGCCGGCGCCGCCGGGCGAAGTGAGGCGACACGAGCCGCGGCGCGAGATGCCCTTAGCCGCGAGGCCCTGGTCGCCGCCGATTACCGCGATCTACTCGAAGCCGATGTCGTAGACGCGCTCATGCTTGCCGTCACCGAAGACCAGCATGTGGAGGTAATCGCGTCTGCTATAGCTTCCGGGCTTCCGGTTTTCTACGAGCCGCCGTTGGCTGACCGCCGGGGCGAGATCAAGGGCGAGATCGGTCGACTCATATCGGCAACACAGGTGACGCATGCGGATCTCGAGCTTTCGTATCTGCCGGTTATTGACCGTGCGGCGTCGCTGTTGGCTGAGGGCGTCATCGGCGTGCCGCAGACCGCCTCGGTAACCATGACCTCCGGCTGGGGACCGATAGATGGGGCCGACATCAGCCTCTCCCTCCAACTCATCCCGTGGTACGTCGATCCGCTCAACCGGGTGCTCGGGAGGCAGCCCCGCCGCGTTCTCGTGCAGGACGGCGCAGGGGTCGCGGGCCGGATGCAGTCCCGGGCGCTGACGCAACTCGACTACGGCGGCGTGTGGGGCGCCTTCGACGCTAACATCGAATCGGTAGGCGAACTCGGGGCGTGGATCGAGATCGGCGGATCAGACGGTGATCTGCGTATCGACCTTTTCCGGGGTGAGCTGCGCCTGCGCTCACGAAAGCGGCCGGAATGGCGGGACGAGACGCACCTTGCCCGGCAACCTCACGCCGGGTGGCCGGGCATGCATGAATCCGTCCAGGCGTTTATCGACGCGGTCCGCACGGGAAATGAATCGCGCACCGGGTCAGCCGTGATGGCCGGACTGCACATGACTGGCCTCGCCGCCGAGGAGTCGATCGACTCCGGAACCTGGGCCGTGGTTGGCCCAGCGCCTGATTCCGGCCGAGCACCGTAGATTCGAGCGGCAATACGCCCGAGCGCGGGGCAAGCCCCGCCCCTACAACGGTCACGACGGACCGCCTCGAGTCGCCGCGCCCTGAGGCGCTCGAAGCATGTCCTGAGCGCCGTCGAACGGGCCTGACAGCCCGGCCTCATCGTCATCTCGGCCGAAACTGAGGAATCCTCACAGCGCAGCCCAATTGATCGATCTGCCTCCTTGACTCCGGCGCGTTCATCTGGCTGTATGCGGCGCACAGACGGCGATCATCAAATCATTCTTGGAGGATGGGCCAGTGATCTACGACATGCGCACCTACGACATAGCGGTCGGTCAGGTTCCAAAATACCTGGAGGCGGTCGAGAAGGTCGGCCTCAAGGTCCGCGAGGACCACGGGATCAAACTGGCCGGCTGGTACTACACGGACATCGGGACCCTGAACCGGGTGGTCCACATCTGGGCCTACGAGGACTATGCGCACTACGAGAAGGCGCGTGCCGCGTTTCGGAGCGATCCCCGGTGGGTCAACGAGTACCAGCCCATGACAAAGGGGCTGATCGTTAGTCAGTCCACGCAGATGATGAACGCCGCGCCGTTCTCACCGCAGCCATAGGGGCCATGCGACGAACCGGGTCCGTGCACACGGACCGTCGATACCTGTAGAGGCGTATGGCAATACGCCCGGATTTCATCAGGAATACGTAAGTGAAGTACGACACGATCGTCATCGGCGCAGGATCGGCGGGCGCCGCCATCGCAACAAGACTTTCTGAGGACCCGGATCACTCGGTCCTGTTGCTTGAAGCCGGCCCGGACTACCCGGACATCGAGTCCCTCCCGGACGAGGTCAAGTACGGCTACGCGACCGGCACCGAGATAACGACGAGTGAACACAACTGGCAGTTCACGGCGCGTGCAACGGACAAGGCGCAGATGCAGGTGCCGCGCGGTCGTGTAACCGGCGGGTCGAGCGCCATCAACGGCCAGATCTTTCTTCGGGGCATGCCGGAGGACTACGACGACTGGGCGTCATGGGGCAACGACGAGTGGAGCTTCCAGAAGCTGCTGCCGTACTTCCGACGGATCGAAACTGACACGACGTACCAGGACGACCCCGGCGACTTCCACGGGTCCGACGGCCCGATCGTTTGTCATCGCTTCCCGCGTGATACCTGGCTGCCGCCAAGCACTGCGTTCGAGAAGGCCTGCCTCGCCGCCGGGTTTCCCGCGTGTGAGGACGCCAACAGCCCGGGTAGCACCGGCGTCGGCCCGCTGGCGCTGAACAACCCGAACGGCATCCGGTGGTCGACCGCCATCGGCTACCTGGGAATGTCACGCCATCGTCTCAATCTGACGATCCGGCCTGACGTGCTGGTGCATCGGATACTTTTCGACACGTCCGCCGAGAGGCCGCGCGCGACCGGGGTTCAGGTCGAGTCGGGCGGCGAGGTGTACGTCGTTGAGGCGGACGAGATCGTACTCAGCGCGGGCGCGGTCGGCTCTCCGCAGATCCTGATGCTTTCGGGCATAGGGCCATCTGACCACCTGGCCGAGCACGGCATTACGACCCTTCTGGACCGGCCCGGCGTAGGCCAGAACCTCCGGGATCACCCGATGCTGTACGTCAACTGGACGACAAAGCCCGAGGTCGATCTTGATGCGATGGGACCCCGCATCCAGTTGACGCTTCGCTACACGGCAGAGGGATCGCCACTCGAAAACGACATGATTGTTTACATGATGACGGCCGC
>JAQBUX010000159.1 GCA_027623795.1 Chloroflexota bacterium | reverse complement strand
TGGGCCGATCCGACGACGGGGCACATCATGGTCGGCGATGTGCGTATCAAGGCGGGAGATGTTCCGCCCCGTGTTCCGCACTGGGCGGTCGCCGCGGCGACGGTTCCGGAAGAGGAGCATGACGCCGCCCTCCGCGACATGCGCGAGCGTGGGGTGCGATTTGTGACCGGGCTGGACATGGGCATGGCCCACGGAGAGTTCGATATGTCCGCCGCCAACGCGTGGTCGTTCGTGGAGTTGTTGGGATTCACACCGTGGGAAGCCCTGGCGGCGTCAACGGTAGACACCGCGGAATCGCTGCGTGTAGGGGCAGAGACCGGCGCGATTCGGCCGGGGCTGAGTGCGGACATGATGGCCGTGCCCGGGGACCCTGCCCAAGATATTCGCGATCTGTTGGAATGTTCAGACGTCGTGTCAGCCGGAAGAGTCGTCAAGCGGGGCGGGCGAGCCTTGATTTAGCCGGTGTGTGTGGAGCGCGATGCCACCAGCTGTTCCGCCGGTTGCTCAAACGGCAGAGAGAACGAAAAGACGGAGCCGCCGCCCAGTTTGCTCCCCACCCACAACCGCCCGTGGTGCCTCTCGATCAGGCCTCGACTGATGTACAGGCCAAGGCCGGTCCCGCGTATACGTAGCTTTTCGGGATCACTGCCCCTGTAGAAGCGCTCGAACAACCGCCCTTGATCCTCTGTCGAGATCCCGAACCCATTGTCGATCACAGAGACGACGACACCTTCACCACGGACCTCACAGCACACCGAGACGACGTCAGCCTGATGGCTGTACTTGATCGCGTTCGAGACGAGGTTGCTTATGACCTGCTCGATGGCCTGGCGGTCCCCCTCGATAAGGGGCAGGTCGTCGAATCCTTCAACCTCGATCTTGACACCGGCCTGCGCGGCGGCCGGCTGCAACAGTTCGATCGCCACCTCGGAGACGGAGGCGATATCGAACGTGATCACTGTCAACGGAACGTTTTGATCTTCCGCCATCTCCAGGAGCGAGAAAACGTTAAGCAAGTTCTGCATCCGGGTCGTAGACCGGGACGCCTTCGTCAAGATCTCGTGTTGCCTCACGGGTACATCCCCGACGGCGCCTTCCAGCACGAGGTCCACAAACGCCCGGAGCGCGGTTAGGGGGCCGCGAAGCTCGTGAGCGATCGTTGTCATCAGCTCAGTCTTCTGGGTATTGATGTCCTTAAGGTCCTCGCTGGCCTCTCTAAGCGCGGCGTGAAGGCGCGCATTAGCGACGGCGCCCGCCACCTGGCTCCCGACACGAGCGGCGAGCTCCTGTTCCCGGCTTCCGTATGCGTCCGGTTTCGCGGAGATCAACGTCAATCCTGCGATCGGGCGGTCGCCGGACACGAGCGGCACCATGATCATCGATCGCGCACTGGACTCGTTCGCCCACGGAAAGTGGCTGAGAAACTCTGCGATCTCGGCCTCACTAAGTACGACGGGGCGTCGTCTGCTCATCAACTTGCCCGGCCTCGTCCCGGCGAACGCCTTTAGCGGGATCTCCCGCCCGATTCCGAAACCGGTCTGAACCGCACCTTCCGCCCACGCGTACACGACGGACTTCTGGCGCTCGTCGATATACGAAATTGAGATTCGATCAAACTCGATCAACTCGCGAACCTGATCGGCGAATCGCGTGTAGACGGAATCGATGTCCAGGGAAGAGCCGACGATGCGGCCGATCTCGGCCAGGACGGAGCGCTCCCGGGCCTCGGCCTCCGCCCGTTCGTACAGCTCGGAGTTCGAGATCGCCGTCGCCGCAAGTACGGCGATCCTCTGCGCAAGCGCCACCTGAGCGTTCGAATATGCGTCATCGAGCGCCGGCCTTATCGCAAGAAATCCAATGGGCCGGTCACGCGAAATCAACGGAACCATCAGGGAAGATGCAAGCCCCTCAGATTCACCCGGGACCGTCGCGGACCGCACAAAACCTTTCCCGCGTTGTTGAATCAGAATCTCGCCGCGAACCAACACCTGCTCAAGGTTCGTGTCCGAGATGTTCCGGACCGTTCCGGCTTCGAGACCGGCAACTTCCGTTCCCGTTACATGAGAGATCGTGAAGCCGTCTCCGTCGGATCCCAAGACTCCTATCGCCAGGCGATCAAACGGCAGAATCCTCTGCACTTGTTCAGCGAACTGGTCGTACACCTCCTCGATATCAAAAGACGAGTTGATGATCCGGCCAATTTCTCCGAGTGCTGACTCCTGGCGGGCCTGTTCCTCCGATCTAGCCAGTAGCTCGGCGTTGGTGATCGCCGATGAGACCAGAGCGGCGACACGGCGGGCGAGAATCGCGTCCGTCTCCGTATACGCGCCCTCCGTAACCGCACGGACATTGAAGAATCCGACGATCCGATCGCGCTCGATTAACGGCACGACGACGCTCGACTGAATACCTGCTGCGGTTCCCCCTGTGCTCGCTTCCATCGGGACACTTGGGACGTTCGATGTCGTGCCTTCAAGAAATAACGTCTCGCCATCCTTCAGGACGGGCCCGAACGGCGTCTCTGAAATCTTCCATACCGAGCCCGTGACGATACCGGGGACGGCGACACCGGTGACGTGGGCGATGGTGAAATGTTCCTCACCTGGCCCAAGCCGCGCAATTGCAAGGCGATCGAACTTCAGAACTCTGGATACCTGCTCGGCGAACTGCTCATAGACCGTCTCGATGTCGAGGGACGAGTTGACGATGCGGCCAATTTCGGCAAGCACCGATTCTTCATTCGCCTGGCGATCAGAACGCTCCAGTAACTCTGCATTTGTGATCGCAGACGAGACGAGCGCAGCAACCCGTCGCGCCAGTACCGCGTCCGCCTCGGTGTACGCGTTCTCCTTCAGCGATCGAACATTGAAAAACCCGACAGGCTTATCGCGCTCAATGATCGGCACGATAACGTTCGATCGGATCCCGGCCGCGGTACTTTGGGCCATCCCCCTCATCGAGACGGCATCTGGGTCGGCGTCCTTGCCTTGGAAGATCAAGGTCTCGCCATCGTTGAGGACCGGCTCGAAAGGCGTCTCTGCCAACTTCCAGACGGAGCCCGCCTCGAGCCCCGGTATCTCGACGCCGGTCGTATGAGCGATCGTGAACTCACCCTCACCAGGCCCAATTCGCGTGATTGCGAGCCGATCGAAGTTGAGTATCAGGGCTACCTGGCTAGCGAACTGTTCGTAGACCACCTCGATATCGAGCGATGAGTTGATGATCCGGCCGATCTCAGCGAGCGCGGCCTCTTCGCCCGCCTGTCGATCTAACCGGGTCCTGAGTTCCGCGTTGGCGATCGTACCCGCGGCCTGGGAGGCCATCCGCTGAAAAAGGCCAAGGTCTGCCTCAGAAAACCCGTGCACCTGGCCGACGCCCGCAGCGAGCGTGCCGATCACCTCGCCGTCGGAGATCAGGGGAACGTAGATGCCGGACCGCAATCCAGCCTCTACCGCTACATTTGAGCCCGGGAATCGCTCCTGAACCTCCCTCAGGTCGTGGACCAGAAGCGACTCTGCTGACTGGACGATGTGCTCGAGAATGCCTTTGTGGCCGGCGGGCCGCGGCAATCCCGTCGGATACGCGGCGATCTCGAGACCAGCCGCATAGGCCGTTCTCAGCAGCCCGGTCTGCTGCTCCAGAACATTTACGGATATCCGGTCCCAGTTGATGAGCTTGCTGACCTTTTCGACAAAGTCTTCGTAAACGTCCGCGATGTCGGGCGACGCGGAAAGGATCCGGCTTATCTCGGCAAACACCGCCCGCTCAGCGGCGTCGCGTTCGCGCGCCTCGTAAAGGAGGGCATTGGCCACGGCCGGAGCGATCTGCGCCCCGATCCGTTCAAGCAGGCCGAGTGAGGATTCGTCGTATGCGTGCGGGTCTCGTGACCGCAAGCTCAACGTGCCGATCACGACACCTTGATGTTGAAGAGGCACGGCGATCGCCGTGCTCAAGCCAGCGCTCGCAGCGGCCGCGAGTGATGCAACCGAACTCGCCTCGTACTCCGCCCCGCCGATAAGGATCGAGCGACCATCCCGGACGACGGGCCCTAGTGGAGTTTCGTCAACGGGGTGTGAAGCGTTTTCCTCCCAGGCTGCGATCGCTACGCCGGAGACGTAAGTCGTCGTTACGACCTCGCGCTCCGGATCGTAGATGTTCACGGAGACGCGATCAGCGGGAAGAACTGTGCGGACGGTCTCAGCGAATCGTTCATATGTTTGCCGGACGTCCGGCGACTCCGACACGATACGTCCGAGATCGGCGAGCAGTTGCCGTTCTCCTGCCCGCCGTTCTGCTTCGCCGAAAAGATGCCGTGTCTGGGCGACCTGCCGGGCGAGATCCACCTGTGTGCGTTGCAGCACCTGGCCAAGGATGCCCATGATCAACCCGCCGACGACGATGCGCGCCGCGCCTTCCAACAGGCCGCTCGATGCCACGCCGGTTTCCAGCAAAAGCATCGCGATCATTACGGGTACAACGGTCAGAAAAATGCCGAGCGCGATCGCCGGTATCAGGCGTAGACGTACCACGGAGACGATAACCGCGAGCCCTGTTACGGCAAGGGCCGGCTGTATGGCTGCGGAGAGGTTCGCCGGATCGTCGCGAGACGCCACGAATACGACAGCGGGAAGGATAATCGTGACAGCAGCGGCATCCAGGGCTATCCCCAACAACGCAGCGCCACGGATCGCTCCGGCGTGCAGCAATGCCGCCATGCCGATGCCATATGCCAGGATAGCCAGCCCGGCGGTCAACCAGACGATCCGCACGGACTCCATGCTCGAAACCGTCAAGGCCATCGCAACCGCGGCGGCGATCCATATTATGCGGATCGCAACGATCGCCCACTCAAGCTGTGAGACGCTGAGTCCGATCAAATCGCGCGTGCCAGACATCCGGTCGTCTGCCACCGGCGAATCGGCTTCTGACGCGGTCGCGGGATCGGTTCCTGACGCGGTCGCAGGGACGGTGCGGCCGACCGCTCTCCGGTATCGTTCGTGTATTGCGGCCATCACGGAAGCCGTCTCCAGTACGGCCGTGCTCATCCCCTGCGCGGGCGACCCTCAATAGGAGCCGGTCGCAACGGCAAGCGCGGATGTTACGCACGTGCCCAGCGCACTCGCGTGAGTCCACACAATACCGAAACACCCGGACACCCGCAGGCTATTGACGTTCTAGGACTCGGGCCTCCGGAATCGATAGCCGACGTTCCAGACGGTTTCGATGAATCGGTGTTCGACGTCGTTGATCTTGCTGCGCAACCGCCGTATGTGAACGTCAACGGTCCGCGTGCCGCCGTAATAATCGTAAGCCCAGACCGTTTGCAACAGCGCCTCTCGTGAATAGACATGGCCGGGATTGGATGTCAGAACGCGGAGTAGCTCATATTCCTTGAACGTCAGATCAACCTTTCGGCCTGAGACGGTAACTTCGTACCTTTCCAGATCGATCCTTATCTCCCCCTGCTGCACGACGTTCGCAGGGTCTTTTGCTCCGGTTCGCGAAGCCAACAGGCCGATCCTGATTACGAACTCCTCGGCGCGAAAGGGCGGAAAACAAAAGTCGACGTGCCCCTTAGACACATCTACTTCCCGGGTCGCCAAACGCGGCATCAAGATCATGACGGGTACTGATAAGGCCGTCGTGGCCTCCAGTCGTGCGCCAAGATCGCTCTCGCTCGCCCCGGAAAGGACGGCAACCGCCCGCCCACGATCGACATCATCCAGATTTCCGGCATCGCTGACGCGGACCGACGTGAGTTCCGCACCCGATTTCTCGATGGCGGACTCCATCTGGTCTGCCTCGGCGTCCGGGACTCCGACGAAAAACACCGTGATCATGTGGAGGCCGCCCGATTATGCGGACGCGAAGCTTCACGGAGCCGGAATGGTCTGACCGGTTCCCGTGTTGAGGGGCTTCTAACGAAAGATGTGAAATTCATTTGAACGTGCATGTGACGCGTGTAACCGACGCAACATGGTATTACGGTCGACCCTGCCCGGCGCGCCCAATCGGTCATGGCGGGGCGGCGCCACCGGCGGATGCCCGAGTTTTCGTTGACTTGGACCGCCTCTGATTCTTATACTTCTCGTTTGTCGCTTGTTTCGGGCGATGTGGCGCGAAGCGGGCTATCCGCGGTCGCCTCCGTATTTATACGTCCGGGCAACAAGGCGCTGGGAACCATATCCAGGGCGGGGTAATGCCGACAGCCAACCAACTGATGCGTAATCCGCGGAAGCGGACGCGGACCAAGTCAAAGACTCCAGCGCTCGGGTTCGTCTACAACTCGTTGACGGACCGGATGCGGCGGGGCAAGGGCAGTCCGCAAAAACGCGGCGTTTGCCTCCAGGTGAAGACAGTGACGCCGAAGAAGCCGAACTCGGCCCTCCGGAAGGTGGCGCGCGTCAGGCTGACCAATGGGATCGAGGTCACCGCCTACATAGGCGGAGAAGGCCATAACTTGCAGGAGCATTCTGTCGTCCTTGTAAGGGGCGGTCGTGTGAAAGACCTCCCGGGCGTTCGTTACCACATCGTCCGTGGTGCGCTTGACACGTCGGGCGTCGACGACCGGCGCCGGGGCC
>JAQBUX010000158.1 GCA_027623795.1 Chloroflexota bacterium | reverse complement strand
TTGAAGGACGAGTCGGACGGGCAGGCGCTGTGGCAGGGACTCGTGGACGGGACCCTGTCCACGGTGGCGACTGACCTGGTGTCCACGACTTGGGAAGAGAAGATCAGGTTCAAAACGGTTGCGGACGTGACGGGCGGCCACAACGGCATCGAGACAAGGGTCGGCATCGCCTACACCGAGGGCGTCGCGAAACGCGGGATGTCTCTGGAACGATTCGTAGAGATCACGTCCTCGAACGCCGCCCGGATATTTGGCATGTATCCGAAGAAGGGCGCGATAGCTCCCGGCAGCGACGCCGACATAACGATCATCGATCCCTCAATCAAGCGAAAGCTGACGCTCGACGACCTCCACCTGGGGGACTACAGCATCTGGGAGGGGTACGACATCGAAGGTTGGCCCGTAACGACGCTGCTGCGTGGGAAGGTGGTTGTGGACAAGGGGCAGCTGCTGGGGTCGCCGGGCGATGGGCAGTTCCTGAAGCGATCTATTTCAGCCGCGGTCACCAGGCGGCCGGTCTGCTAACGACCCAGTACCCGCACCTGCTCGTCGGTCAAGGTCCTGTAGCTGTGGCCCCGGAGGAGCAGGTACAGGCGCGCCGTCTCCTCTAGCTCTTCGACTGCGTCCGCTCCGGCTGAAAGCGAACCCCCGGCAACTACCGGGCCGTGGTGTGCGAGGAGGACCGCATGGTGCTCGGCCGCGAGACGACCCACGGCCTGTGCCAGATCGACGTCGCCCGGGGGATAGAACGGCACGAGCGGCAGTCTTCCAACACGCATCACGTAGTACGCCGTGATCGGTGGCAACACGTCCGTTGGATCGATGTCGTCCAGGCACGACACAGCTACGGCGTGCGTCGAGTGGAGGTGGATCACCGCCTGCGCGTCCGGGCGCTTCTCGTACATCGCAAGATGAAGCACCGACTCCTTTGTCGGCGGGTCGCCTTCCAGGTGGTTGCCGGCGGCATCAAGCAAACACAGCCTGTCGCCGTCCAATCGGCCCAGGCTGGACCCGGTCGGCGTCATCAAGAACCGCTCACCGACGCGAACGCTGATGTTTCCGGTCGACCCGCCGGTCAGCCCGCGGTCGAAAATGGACCTGCCGATCTCGACGATCTGGCTCCGTATTTCCGGTCCGTCTGACTCGTTCACGGAAGCACCTCGAACGCCTTCAAAAAGAAATCCTCAGAGCCGAAGTTCCCGGACTTCAGGGCCAGCGCGATCTGAGGTTCGCTGGTCGTGACGGTCCACGGAACCCCGGGGTCGATTTGCGGTCCTATGCGGATGCCGCGGACGCCCAATTCTTGAACGACTGCGCCGGACGTCTCGCCGCCTGCGACGACGAGCCGCCGCACGCCGGCCTCGACAAGGACGCCTGCGCCTGCCACGCGGGCCAACGCCCTCTCGATACGCTCCCCGATCACCTCTGCGCCGAAGCGTTCCTGCGCCTGTGTGACTTGATCTGGGGCTGCGCTGGAGTACACGAGCACCGGGCCTTCGTCCAGCCGCGATACCGCGGACCGGGCGGCCTCGTCGGCCACCGCTTCTGCGTCTTCGTCGAGTCGCATCGGGTCTATGAATATCGCCGGTCGGCGCGCCGCCATGTGCGCGACCTGGGCGAGCGTGGCCTCGGAACAGCTGCCCGCCAACACCGCCTCATGTCCCGCAACTTTGGGAAGCGCCTCGGCGTCGTCACGCTGCTCCAACAAACCGGCCCGGCGGAAGTTCTCCGGGAGTCCGATCGCGATCCCTGAACCGCCGGTGATGAGCGCCATCCCGGCGCACGCCTCCCCGATTGTCTTGAGGTGACCGTCGGTAAGGGCGTCGACGATGGCGTACGTCTGACCCTCGGCGGCATGGGCTTCAAATGCCTCACGCAACGCGACCGGTCCGGCGTCCACGGTGTCGAACCGCACGAGCCCGACGCCGCCGTGAGTTTGCTGGCCGAGCACCCGTACCAGGTTGGCGTCGTTCATCGGCGTTAACGGGTGGTTACGCATCCCGGATTCGGACAGGAGCGCGTCGCCTACGAAAAGGTAGCCGTGACACACGGTTCGAGCGTTCTCAGGAAAAGCGGGACAGGCGATCGTGAAGTTTGCCCCGAGCTCTTTGAGCATTGCGTCAGCCACCGGCCCGATGTTGCCCTGTGGGGTGGAGTCGAACGTCGAGCAGTACTTGAAGAACAACTGACGCGCGCCATCGGCGCGTAACCGCCGTAGAGCCGCCAACGATTCGTCCACCGCCTGCTGCACCGGCGCGGTCCTCGATTTCAGCGCGATGACGATGGCGTCGGCGTCAGGCAGGGGTTCGTCAGGCGCGGGCACACCGAACAGTTGCACCGTTCGCATGCCGTTCCTGACGAGCGTGTTCGCCAGGTCTGTCGCGCCGGTAACGTCGTCAGCGACGCAGCCGAGCAGAAGTGCCATGTGTCCCTCCTGGATTGCTATCTGGATGATATGCCAGTGATGGGGACGGCGCGGGCTGGGCGCCAAGAAATCTCGCGGTCCGAGGACAACTTTCCGCGACCACCCGGGTTGGCCAGGTCTGAGTGCTGTCCACGGGCGCGATGAACTACCTCAAACCCAGGTTCGTCCGGGGGCGTTCTCGACGGGATTGACGCCGTGGTCCTCGGGCCGTGAGATCCTTCACCCGGTTCAGGATGACATTTCGGTTGTTTGAGCTGGTGGTTCGGCTGTGCGGCGGGTTTGTACTACCCCCACCTGTACGGTGGTCGCCGGGAGAAGGGGTTCGCGGGACGGCCCTTCGAGAGCCTCAGGGTGGGTTCGTTGTCAGGGTGGGGTTGCTGTCGGGAGGCCCGGCGATTCCGGCTTGCGTGCCATCACCATCGATAGCGCGCCCAGCATGAACATCACGGAGATGACGGCAAAGGCGATGTCGTAGGCCCCGTAAGCGTCGAACACGATTCCGGCCATCAGCGGGCCGACGATGAGCGGGACCGCGCCGACCATGCTGGTCACGCCGAGAATAGTCCCGAACGCTCGTAGCCCGAACGCCTCGGTGACGGTCAGCGGGATCAACGCACCCATCGCGCCAAACCCCATCGCAAAAAATATGATCACGGGCCACACGGCCAGAGACCCGCCGGCGGCGATGAGCAACAGCAGGCCCACGGATTGGATTCCGAGGCTGATCGACATCGCCCAGCGGGCCGTTATCGTTTCGCTTAGCCGGCCGAACACGAGCTTGCTGATGACGCCGAATATGGCCAGCAACATCACGCCGGCCGACGCTGCGCCGTCCGATAAGCCCTTCGACTCCAGGTGCGGGATTAGCTGGGTGAGGAACGCGCCGTAGGCGAACGCAGGTACGGCGTGCCCGACGGCGAGGTAGTAGAACGTCCGGGTGCGGAGCGCCTCACGCAACGTAAATCCGACCGAAGCGCCCCTGCTCTGGTCTCCGGCGACTTTCGGCGCCCAGCGTTTGCCGCTGCTCGCGTTGACGTCTCGCTGCCGGTCTCGGACGTAAATGATTACCAACACGGCGACGATCAGGATCAACGCGCTGAACATAAGGTAGCCCCATCGCCATCCTGCGGCCCCAACGACGAGCGTACTCGTCGGGACCATCAGCAGTCCGCCGGTATTGTTGCCCGCGGTCACGATCCCCATCATCCGGCCGCGTGTCCCGGCGAACCATATCGAGATGAGACGCCCGGATGGCAGCATCGTCGCTCCCGGCAAACCGGCATACAGGAGAAGACTGGCGGCGTAGTACTGCCACAACTCCCCCATCGCGGCGTACAGCAGGAAGCCGGTAGCCACGAACGCCAGAGAGACGGCCATCACCGGCCTGGCCCCAAATCGATCCATCGACTTCCCGACGAACGGACCGATCAAGAGCGAAATCACGGACAGCGTGAGCGAGAAGTTGATCTCTGTGCGAGTCCAGCCGAACTCGTCCTCCAACGGGTCGACGAAAACGCCAAACGCGTACCCGGACATGCCGATCGTGAGGCCGCTGGCGACCGAGGCGATCAGGGCTATGGGCCAACCGCGATACAGGCCTGTTCGTTTGACCGCCGTCGCCCCGACGGCGCCAACAGGCGTTCCCGGTAGGGGCGTTACCGACATACTGGTGTCAGACGTAACTCGCTAATCTGCCCGGACACCCAGTTGCCGCTCGACCTCGCCCAGGGCCTCGTCGACTCCAGTGACGATCTCGTCCACCTCGCTGCGGGTGATGCACAGCGGCGGCCCCATCGTTATCGAGGTGTCGGCCGGCCGAAGGATCAGGGCGCGCTTCTCGAACTCGGCGGTTAGCCGTTCGGCGATCTTCGCCGCCTTTGGGAACTGCTCCTTCGTCTCGCGGTCTTTCACAAGATCGATGCCGACAAGCAGCCCGAGGCCGCTGACGTTCCCGATCATCGGGTGCGCAGGCTGAAGCTCTCGCAGTTGATCGAGAAAGTACGCGCCGGTTTCCGCTGAATTCTCCACGAGCCGCTCGTTCTCAAGGATCTCGATGTTTTTGAGCGAAGCGGCTGCCGCAACAGGATGTCCGGCGAATGTGAGCACGTGTTGCAGGAATCGGCTTTCGTCGCCACCGGCGAAAGCGTCGGCTATCGTCTCCCGGGCGATGCTCCCGCCTATTGGGAGGTAGCTCGAAACGATGCCCTTTGCGACGGACATCAGGTCAGGTACGGCGCCCCAGTGCTCAACGGCGAACATCTTTCCGGTGCGGCCGAAGCCGGTGATAACCTCGTCGGCGATCAAGAGCACCCCGTACCGGTCGCAAATCTCTCGAAGTCGCGGCCAGTACTCGTCCCCCGGGACGGCCACCGAGGCAGGAACACTGACCGGTTCAGCGATCATCGCGGCGACCGACTCCGGGCCGTGAAACTTGATGGCGTCCTCGACCGCGCTGGCGCACAACTCGGCGCATTCCGAGGGCGTTTCGCCGCCGTATTCGCACCGGTACGGGTTCGGCTGGGCGACGTAGATCATTCCGGGGTACTCGGGTCCGTAGTCCGAGCGCGTGCCTCCTGACACGGGCCCGCCCAGCCACATCGTCAATCCCAGCGCACCGTGGTACGACGCTTTCCGGCTGATGATCTTGTGACGTCCCGGCTCGCCCACGCGCTGCTGATAGGCGCGTGCGATCTTGACCGAGGTCTCGTTCGCCTCAGAGCCGCCACTCACGAAGAAAGTACGGGACAGATCGCCCGGCGTGATCTCGGCGAGTTTTTGCGCCAACTTTGCGAGCGGCTCCGTGGTTGACGCCTGTGGGAAGTAGGCGAGCGATTTCATCTGCTCGTACGCGGCGTCGGCGACCTCGGTGCGGCCGTAGCCGATGTTCACCGACATGTAGCCGCCGTTTACGTCCAGCCACGTCCTGCCGGTGTTGTCGGTGACGCGGACGCCCTTGCCACCGGTCATGATCGTCGGCTCGCCGCGCTCGGCCATCTCCGACCAACCCCTGTTGTGCATCCACAGGTGACGCACAGCTGAACGCCGGAGTTCTTCCCTGCTGTCGATGCCGGTCATTATGTGTCTCCAAGGCTGCTTAATTCCGCCGCCCGATTATGCGCCCGATTCGGTCGCGCGACGACGCTCGGCTTACTCTCCTGGCGAGAGAGGGGTGGGGTGAGGTAGAAGGCTCGCGTTCCTCCGCGTCCGAGGGCGGAGCAAGCCCCGCCCCTACTACGAATGGCCGCTCCTACAGATCGAGGCCGAACACGCGGATCGCGTTCCCGCCGTTGATGGCTTCCCGCTGCGCGTCCGAAATATGGGGCAGCGCGGCCACCGCCTCTGCGGGGGCGTAGTCGCCCATGCCGAACGGGTAGTCGCTGCCGAGCATCACTCGCTCCGGCCCGACCGTTTCGACGAGGTGATTCAAGACCGGCACGCTGTGAGTGATCGTGTCGAAGTAAAGCAGTTTGAAGTACTCCGACGGCGGGCGCGTGATCGGCGTCTCCACAAGTCCCTGCCGCCAGCCGTGCTCCCAGCGCCCACGTAGCGCGGGGGCCGTACCGCCGCCGTGCGACAGCACGAACTTCAGGGTCGGCATTTCGGCGAGGACGCCGCCGAATATGAGGCTGGCCACGGCGACCGATGTGTCGGTCGGGTTTCCGATCAGGTTGTTGAGGAAGTACGACCCCAACCGGTCCGCGCCCAGCACGGCGTTGGGGTGGATGAAGGCGGCGACCTCCAGCTCCTCCATCTTCTTGTACAGAGGGGTGAAACGAGGATTGTCCAGATTCTCGCCGTTCACGTTCGTCAGCATCTCGAGGCCGCGGAACCCGAGACCTTTTGTGCAGCGCTCAAGCTCGGCCGCGGCTGCCTCGGGCTCCTGCATGGGTACGCTCGCCAGACCGATCAAGCGATCCGACCCATCGATCGCCTCGGCGACGGCATCGTTGAGCCTTCGGCATTGATCGGGGGCTGCGTTTTGCAGCCAGTTGGGGCCGGAAACGAGTTGAATGTCCACGCCACGCTCATCCATGGCGCGCAGCCGCGCATTCAGGTTGGACGGATCGTCCTTCAAGTTTGCGGCGGGGCCGAACGGGTTGCGGCCCGACCCGGAGGGCATCAGGTCTGAGCAACTCTCCGGGGGGAAGTGGGCGTGAACGT
>JAQBUX010000157.1 GCA_027623795.1 Chloroflexota bacterium | reverse complement strand
CGCTGAGAGTTTCACCTCAAGATCGTCCATGTCCGGCAGGAAGCCGTCCTTGAATCCCACCAGCTTGTGGACGCCGTTGTTGTGGCTCACGTAGTACACGTATTCGACGAAGAACGGGGTCAGGATCACCACCTCGTCGCCGGGGTCGAGCAGCGAGCGGAGGATGACGTTCAGCGACCCGCTCGCGCCGCTAGTCATGATCACGTCGCCGCCGTCGAAGGACAGGCCGGTCTCTCGGGCCAGACTCGCGGCGACCGCGGCGCGTACGTCCGGAAAACCCGGGTTAGGCATGTACCTGTGCGTGCCCGGGGTCTCGTCCTGAGCCAGCCGCAGGAGCTCTGTCCGAAACTCCGGTGGTGGCTCGAGAAGCGGGTTGCCGAGGCTGAGATCGAACACGTTTTCCGCCCCGTGCTCGGCCGTGAGCCGAATCCCCTCCTCGAACATTCGGCGAATCCAGGATGCGCCCTCCATCTGGGCGCGGACCGCATCGGAAATGGCCATCGAACGAACGTCCTTATCGGAGCAAATCGGTAAGCAGGGGATTGGGTCAGAGTTGCTGGGCGAGCAGCCGCGTTGGCACGTGCAACAGCCGCCCGATCGCAGACGGCGGGACCGCCCGGGAGCGGCGGCTATTATAGGTGTCCGCCCTTCACACTCTCGCCGGAGCCGCGTCAGCGTTGATCGCCGAAGAATCACGCCCCGGCGCGCCGGGCGGGGTCGCCCTCGTAACCGGCGCGACCGGAATGATCGGCGGCCGGATCGCCCGGATGCTGCTGCAGCGCGGCGACCGCGTGAGGGTACTCGTTCGACCGGTGGCCGGCCTAAATTCGAAAAGTGCAGCACAGGCTTCGGGCTCCGCCGCCGCTGAACTAGAGAAGTTGGGCGCCGAGATCTTCCACGGCGACGTGACAGACCCGACCGCGACAGCGCACGCCGTCGACGGCTGTGTGGACGTCTACCACTGCGCCGCCATTGTCGACCCGTTCCATAGAGACCTCGCCGAGTTCGATCGCGTGAACGTCGGCGGCACGCGCAACGTGTTGGAAGCCGCACTCGCTGCCGGCGCTCGTCGTCTGCTTCATGTCAGCAGCATCGCTGCGGTGGGCGCCGAGTCGGGTACGCGGGCGGACGAGTTCACTGTGCCGAAGCGGGCATTTTCACGAGGCTACGCGATGTCCAAATCAACGTCTGAGGGTCTCGTCCGCGCGGCCTCAAACCGGATAAAGACGGTCTCCATCAATCCTTCGGTCGTGTTCGGCCCAGAAGACCGCCACTTCGTTCGGTTGATACGTGCATTTCTTAGAGGCAGCGTCCCGTTTCTTGTCTTCCCGGATCGGCCGATGCCTCTCGTGTACGTCGATGACGTGGCGCGGGCCGGCATCGCCGCCATCGAATACGGGAAAAGTGGGGAACGGTACATCGTCGCTGCGCCCCCGATCGCCGTCCGTGAGTTCATCACGGAACTGGCCGATGCCTCGGGAAGACGTGCGCCTCGGTGGACCATCCCCGATTGGCTTGCGATCGCGGGGGCCAGCTCGATGTGGGTGTACAGGCCGATCCTGAGACGACGTGTCCCGATTTCGTTTCGCGGCCTGCTACACGGACCGGCCGTATACGACGGTAGTCGTGCCGAGCGCGAGCTCGGTGTCGTGTACACGCCCATGCCGATGGCGATCGCCGAGACTGTCGGCGATCTTCTGCGCGATTCTTAGCGGCTGCGGCGTGACCGCCACGGACGATGCCTGGAACGCGTTTCGTCCGAGCCGCCCCCGCCCCGGGCCGGTCTTTTCGGTCGGTCGGGCTTCGGTTTCATGACGACGTATGTTCCGGCGATCTTGTCGTGCCAGCCCTGACGCTTCGGGTCAAGCGATATCCACGCCAGCCCCAGCCCGAGGGCGGCGACCGCGACGAACCTTCCGACCATTTCGCGGGGTATGGCCACGGCGACGCCCGGGAGGCGCCCCTGGTCATCTACGACGATGATCCCGGCGACCATCTTGCCCGGGGTCTGGCCGCGCAAACCGGTAAAAAGGATCATGTAACCAAACAGGATGATGAAGTCCTGGAGCACAGTTTTCGGCCCGGAGAAGGCGTTGTTCCCGGTGACCCACCGGGCGAACACGACGATCATGAGCAGCAGCCCGATATCGATCGCGCCCGCCCACATCCGCCTGAAGGTATGCGCGTAGTTGAGCGGGTAAACGGGGCCGTCCGGCGTCGTGGTGTCTGGTTGGTGGGACATCTGCATCGAATGATACGGGGATCGACGGGTATCGGGCGACTCTCGTTGACCGTCCGGAACGGCGTCCGTACGATTCCCTTCACGGGCACACAGGACGGACAAGACTCCGGCACGGCCGGACCGCATACGGGTACTACAGGGTCAGCCCCGCATCGACGGCCACGAAAGGACGCGTAATGAGACTAGAGAACAAGATCGCCCTTGTGACAGGGGGTGGTTCCGGTATCGGCGAGGCGTCCTCGGAACTGTTCGCCGCTGAAGGGGCCGCCGTGGGCGTCTGCGACCTGAACCCGGCCACAGCGGAGGCGGTAGCGGAGCGGATCAGGGCGGCGGGCGGCCGTGCCATCGGCCTTCAAGCGGATGTGACGGATCGTGCGGACGTTGAGCGTGTGGTTGCCGCCGTGGTGCGTGAGTTTGGGGGACTTCACATCCTGGTTAACTCGGCCGGGGTGTCGGACCGGGGCGCGCCGGTGGACTACAACGAGGATCAGCGCTGGCAGTGGGTGATGGATATCAACGTGAAGGGCACTCTGCTTCCATCGCGTGTCGCGGTAGAGGCGATGCGTAGATCCGGCGGCGGCTCGATCATCAATCTGAGTTCCATCTACGGGCTGGTCGGTCGACCGGAATGGTTGGGCGACGGATTTAGCGCCTACGCCCACTCGAAGGGCGCCGTGCTGCAGATAACGCGGGACCTCGCGGTCAAGTCGGCGCACGAAGGAATACGCGTCAACGCGCTTTGCCCCGGATTTGTGCACACCAACCTGACGGCCGGGCTACAAGACAACCCCGAAACACTTCGCCAGCTAGAAGAGGCGCATCCGATGGGGCGACTCGGTCAACCTCGGGAGATCGCGAACTGCGCTCTGTTCCTGGCGTCGGATGAGTCGTCGTTCGTTACCGGAGCGGCCCTCAGCGTGGACGGCGGATACACGGCCCAGTGAGCACGCCTGATCCACATGACGCCGAGTTACCAGGAGTTGTTTCGAGCAGCGCCCCGTACGACGACGGCTGGGTCCGGCTCAATCGGGATGAGTTGCGGTTCCCCGACGGCTCGGAAGGGCGTCGCGTCTGGATGGAGCTGCAGTTCCCGTTTGTCTGCAACATCGTCCCCGTACTTCCGTCGGGCGATATCGTTTTCGTCGAGGTGTACCGGCACCCGCTAAGGCGGTGGATCCTGGAGTTGCCGGGAGGACTTGGCGAGGAAGGCGAGACGCCGGACCAGTCAGCCCTCCGGGAATTGAAAGAGGAGACGGGGCTTGCTGCGGGCCGATTGACTCGCCTCGGCCTGGTCAACGTCGACCCCGGCCTGCTGGCGCACGACACGCACGTGTTCAGGGCCGAGGATTGTTCCGGTTGGAACCCCGGACACAACGATTCGGACGACCAGATTCGGCGCGTCGCCGCACTCCCGCGGGAAGAGGTGGAGCGACGCGTCATGGCGGGGGAGATCATTCACGGTCCGACGCTGATCGCGCTTTACCTGGACGGCCTGAAGCGGGGCGCGTAAGAGTCGTCGGTTCTACGCGTACTCGAACCGCGCCGCGGCGAACTCGTCGGGGATCGGGTCTCTCCCCGGCTCTCCAACGATCGACCCCGCCACCATCCGGCCCATGACCGGGCTGAGCAAGATTCCCTTCTTGCCCGCGCCGTTGGCGGCGAAGAGACCGTCGTATCCGGGCAGTGCGCCCACGATCGGCATTTCGTCGGCCGAAACCGGCCGCAGGCAGGCGGTGTGCTGCACGATCTCGGCCCCCTCCAGCGCGGGCGCCAGCGCCAGGACGCCCGCCATGATGGAGTCCCGCGCTGAAGTCGATGGCCTGTCGTCGAACCCCGCGTCCTCTTCGGTAGACCCGCCCCATACGAGGCCGTCCGGTTTGCGCGCGATGTAGTGACCGCCGAGCGACACCCGGTGGACGAAATCGCGTCCCGGAAAACGCATGCGCAAGATCTCGCCCTTTTTGGGCTTCACCGGGAATCTCGGCAGTCCCGATTCTCCATCGCGGGCGTCTCCCGCCCACGGACCGGTCGCCAGCACGACCGCGCCGCCCATGACCTGATCGCCGGAGCCGAGACGTACGCCGGTCACGCGCTCACCGTCCCGTACGAGTCCAACCACGTCGCCCGGGCGGTGCGTGCCGCCGGCGCGTTCGAACGCGGTCACGAGGGCCAGCGTGTACTTGTACGAATCGACCTCGAAGTGGCTCCGTTGCAGTAGTCCGCCCGCCAGGTCTCCGATAAGCGCCGGTTCCAAACTTCGCACACCGTCAGCGTCCAACAACTCCGCTTCCAGGTCTTCTTCCGACTGCCAGGCAAGCGATGCCTCCAGCTTCCGAAATCCTTCTTCATCCGCCGCAAGATCGAGCGAACGGACCGCTCGAAGTTCGACGTCGATGCCGGTGGCGTCTTCCAACTCCGGCGCGAGCCGTTTGTGCAGGGAGACGCCGCGCTTTGCGTGTTTGAGGACGGGCCCGGGAATACCGGCGCCCATCGTCGGAAACAGGCCTCCGTACGCAAACCCACTCGCGTGGCTAGCCACCGAATCGCGCTCGATCATCGTGACCGTCAGACCGCGCTTCACCAGTTCGTATGCGACAGATGCCCCCGCCGCGCCGGCGCCGACGACTACGACCTCTGGAGACGCTGTCACATCACACCTCGTTCGATCCGTGCCCCGTCCTGATACACATCGGCGACGTCCCAGAGCGCCGTCAGATCACGGGAAGGGTCGCCTCGCACCACAAGCACGTCCGCCGCTCGTCCCGACATGAGACGGCCCGACACCTCGCCCATGCCGATCGAGTTAGCCGCGCCAGACATCCCCGATGCCATGGCGTCCGGGGCCGACATCCCGGCGCCTGCGAGCATCAGGACTTCGTTCACGAACTCGCCGGGGGCGTAATCGCCCCACGGTGAATCAGACCCGGCGGTCATCTTCACCCCGGCCTCCAACATTCGTCTGCAAGCCTCCATGCGGTTATCGAGGCCGCGTTTTCGCTGGTCCAGCGTTTCCTGAAGGGCGGACCTGTCTTCACCCGCGGCCTCGACGCGCTCTGCGAAGCGGTTGATGCCGGCCTGCACCACGTAAAGCGTCGGGTTGACCCATGCGTTCGCCTCAAGCAGGCGTTCGACCAGATCGGGGCGGTATTCGTAACGGCCCTGAGCGTCATCGAACACGCAGTGGACGATCATGTCGACCTCCGCGTCCAGGCAGTTCTGCACGCCCTGAGCGGATGTGCAGTGAGCAGCGGTGAGCTTGTCGAACTGGTGGGCCTCGTCGGTGGCGACGCGCAGTTCGTCGACGGTGTAGGACGGGAGCAGGGGGTGCGATTCACGCGTACTGCCGCCGGTGGCCACCAGCTTGATGTAGTCCGCCCCCTCCTTGATGAGCTGGCGCACACCTTTGCGTACGCCCTCGGCGCCGTCAGCCTCGCCGCCGAAGTACCACATGTGGCCGCCGGTGATCGTGAGAGGACGGCCGCAAAGGGTCATCTTCGGCCCGACGGCGAGCCCGCGACCGATGCCCTCCCTGAGCGAGAAGGTCACGTGGTTCTTGGCGCCGTTCTCCCGGATGGTGGTAACGCCGGAGTGGAGGATGGTGCGGGCGTTCTTGATCGCCTGCATGAGCAGGATGTCGTCATCCTCTCTGCCGACAACGTCCGATGGCGTACCGTCTCCCGGGGACACCAGGTGGGTATGGGCGTCGACCATCCCCGGCAGAATTGTGGCGTCGCCGTAGTCAACGACGTCAACCGTCGCGCCGTCCGGCGCCCTGACCTCCGTCCGGGGACCGATGAGCTCGATCGAGTTGCCGCGTATTAGCAGGGCGGCGTCCTGAATCGCGGCGCTGCCGTCCCCATCGAGGAGTCGTGACGCAGTCAGAAGCGTGTAGCGGTCTTCGGAGATGGTCCGGGTGGTCATCTGGCGCTACTCCCACTTGATTCCGAGGTTCCGCAGGTCTGTTTCCAGGTTCGCGACGCCGGTAAATAAAAGCGCACGGATTCCGGAACCGACCGCGGACTCCACGTTCTGCGCGTTGTCGTCGATGAAAACGATATCGCTAGCTTCGACGCCACAGGCATCGATCAGGACGCGATAGATGCGGGGGTCGGGTTTCATCGAGCCGACCTCGAACGAAAGCACTCGCGGACCGAACAGGTCGGTCACCGGAACGGAAGACCGGATCTCGTCCCAGTGTGGACCACTTGTGTTGCTGCAACAGCCGAGGGTGTGGCGCGGCGCCAGGGCGCGCACAAGATCGAACATAGGCTCGTTCGGCGTAAGAACGGAAGTGAACAGCGTCAGGAACTCGTCCTCGTTCATCTCCAGGCCCAACTCGGAGCGAACCATGCCAGAAAACTCGCG
>JAQBUX010000156.1 GCA_027623795.1 Chloroflexota bacterium | reverse complement strand
AAGGCTTGCCGTCTCGCAACCGCCGGCCGAGCACTACGCAGCGCCCTGTGGCGTCTGTGACTACGCGCCCGATGTCGACCCGGTGTTTGGGATCGCAGACGTCGTGGCCCCGGGCTCGATAAAGATCGCCGATACGGTCACGGGTCCGATCCCGCCACGGATCGACAACGCTGACTGGCCGGGCGTGCTGCACACGACGCTCGATGCGGTGAAGGCAAAGCACGCGGACGAGGATGAATGGCACGAGTTCCTCATCTCGGATGAGCGAAATATAGCTACCCTCGTCCACAGCCCGCACGGACGCGGAAACACTCCGCACTATCACGCCGATTTCGACGAGTGGTGGTACGTGGCGGCGGGCCAGATCCGCTGGGAGCTGTCTGGCGGCAAGACCTTTGTCGCGGACAAGGGCGACATCGTGTGGTGCCCGCGTGGCACGACACACCACATCACTACGGAGAGCAGCGAGCCGTCTATGCGGCTGGCGATCGCGATGCCGCCCGGAGGTCACTGGAACGTCAGTTGCGACGTTTGCCAGGCACCAGCGGAAGGTCCAAAAGTTAGCTGGATGGACGTTCCAAAGACCAGCGAGTAGATCTCGTGACCGTCTGAGCGGCCCCTCTCCCGGCGGGAGAGGGGGTGGGGTGAGGGAGAAGCCATTCACTGGACCGCGTCGGGCACTTGAATACGGAGCCATCAACAGACAGAGCAACCCGAAACGAAACACTGAAGAAAGGCATATGTCCGTGGCGAAGTCGCCCAAGATCGTCAAGGTCGAGACCTTCCACCACGACGAGTACCCGAAGCTGGTGTTCGTCAAGATCCACACGGACGACGGGCTGTTCGGCATCGGCGAGACATCGTGGTCCCCGGAGCCGGTACACGCCTTCATCCATGCCGACGCGTCCACATACCTGCTGGGCAAGGACGCGAGCCAGGTGGACTGGCACTGGCACAACCTGGCGAAGATGTCCGGCGGCATGCGCTCACGCGGCGCCGAGATGCGCGCCCTGTCCGCCATCGACATCGCACTGTGGGACCTGTTCGGCAAGCGGATGGGCGAGCCGACCTATAACGTCCTCGGCGGGCTTAGCCGGGACAAGATCAAGGTCTACAACACCTGCGCCGGTTACTCATACGGCGTGAACCGCGCCGGCCACTACGAGCCGGGGTCGGTCGATTACCGGCCCGACGGCCCGTACGAAGATCAACACGCTTTCCTGACTGACCCCGTTGGGCTTGCGAAGAGCCTTCATGCCGAGGGATTCCGGGCGATGAAGATCTGGCCGTTCGATCAGTTCGTCACGAAGACCAACGGCCAGCATATCTCGCTCGAAGATATCGAGAAGGGGACCGAGCCGTTCCGGTTGATCCACGAGGCGATGGGCGACCAGATGGAGGTCGCCGTCGAGATGCACCAGATGTGGAATCTGCCCTCGGCGATCAAGATCGCCCAGGCGGTGACGCCCTTCAAGCCGTTGTGGTTTGAGGACGCCGTCCAGATGGACAACCTGGACGCACTGGCGCAGTTCCGCAGCACCACAAACATCCCGACGATCGCCAGCGAGGGCGTCTCGACACGCTGGACTTTCCGGGAGATGTTCGTGAAGCAGGCGGTCGACATCTGCATGTTCGACCTCGGATGGGTTGGCGGAATATCTGAAGCGAAGCGGATCGCGACGATGGCGGAGGCGTTCGGCATCCCGATCGCGCCGCACGACTGTGTCGGACCGATCGCTTTCATGGCAGACGTCCACTTGAGCCTGAACGCCACAAACACCTTCATCCAGGAGACTGTTCGGGCCTATAACGCCACCTGGTACAACGACATCGTCACGGCTCTCCCCAAGATCGAGAACGGCTTCGCCTCGGTCTCTGACGACCCCGGGCTGGGGCTGGACTTCACCGAGAAGTTTTTGAATAGCGACCAGTTGACCGTGCGAACGACCGAGCTTTAGGCCCGCTTCGATGGCGAAATCACCCAGGATCGTCAAGATTGAGACCTTCCGGCACGGCGAACATCCAGGGCTGGTGTTCGTCAAGATTCACACCGATGATGGTCTCTACGGCATCGGAGAAACGCCCGGGTCGGCAGAGCCGGTTCACGCCTTTATCCACGCCGACGCGTTCGAATATCTGCTAGGAAAAGACGCCAACCAGCTCGATCTGCACTGGGCCAGTCTTGCGAAGATGACCGGCGGAATGCGCTCCAAAGGCGCGGAGATGCGGGCGCTGTCAGCCATCGATATCGCCCTGTGGGACCTGTACGGAAAACGGATGGGTCAGCCCACGTACAACATGCTTGGCGGCTTGAGCCGGGACAAGATCAAGGTCTACGCCACTTGTGCCGGCTATCCGTTCTACTTGAATCGCACCAAAGGCCCAAAAGCGGGCTCGGCCGATTTCGTCCCTGCCGGCCCCTACGACGATGAGCACTCCGCCCTGACCGACCCGGTTGGCCTGGCGGAAAGCCTGCATGCGGAAGGCTTCAGGGCGATGAAGATCTGGCCGTTCTCACGGTTCGCGGCGAAGACCAACGGCCAGTTCATTTCTGCCGAAGACCTTGCAAAGGGCACGGAACCGTTCCGGCTGATCCACGAGGCGATGGGCGACCGGATGGAGGTCGCCGTCGAGATGGGTCAGTCGTGGAACCTGCCGTCAGCGATCAAGATCGCTCAGGCGGTTACACCGTTCAAACCGATGTGGTTTGAGGATGCGGTTCAGATGGACAACCTGGACGCGCTAGCCCAGTTCCGGAAATCGACCAATATACCGACTATCGCTAGCGAGAACGTGTCGACCCGATGGTCGTTTCGAGAGATGTTCGTGAAGCAGGCAACCGACATCTGCATGTTCGATCTCGGATGGGTCGGCGGCATCTCGGAGGCGAAGCGGATCGCGACGATGGCGGAGGCGTTCGGAATCCCGATAGCGCCGCACGACTGTGTCGGGCCGATCGCCTTCATGGCGGGCGTACACCTGAGCCTGAACGTCCCGAACGCCTTCATCCAGGAGACCGTACGGGCCTACAACGCCACCTGGTACAACGACATCGTGACCGCCCTCCCGAAGGTGGAGAACGGCTTCGCATCGGTCTCGGACGACCCGGGCCTCGGCCTGGATTTCACAGAGAAGTTCATGGAGAGCGACCAGCTTTTCGTACAGGTCAGCGAGCTGTAGTTGTTCGGGCAAACCGTGACACAAGTGGCGTGCGTCCGCCGCTCATTTCGAGCATGATAAGAATAAACGTGGGACTTCCGTCCTGCCGATAAGCAGGGGGCATTCGCCTATGGGAACATTGAGCTACGAAGTAGAACTCACAAGTGACCAAGGCTACGGCACTCGGCTGCCATCGGCGGCCATTGGTTCGTTTCTAGTCGAACTGCAACCTGCAGTGCGTGATTCGATTCGGATGGCGGTCGAACACCGAGCGGTTTCCCGAGGGAAAGTCCCCGAATGGCTGGCCGCGTCGAGTGATATTCGGTTCATCGGGCACGGCGGTACCAAGAATACCGTCCTCCACTTCGAAGCAAATCAACTCGGTGAAAGTGCAGAAGAGATTTACGCGCAACAAGAACTTTGGGCTTCGCGCCCTGATCCAGACGATACGGGTTTTGATCTGCTCGGAGATGTCTTGACAGCAGTCAGACACGAAGAGCGTGACAGCGATCGATTTGATTCGGACTTGTTGCGCCGCCTTGAGAGATTCAACCGGATATTTAACAAGGATTTCTCTTCGATGACGTTTAGGCCCGATGGAGACGGACATAGACACGAAGAGGTGGTCCTAGATTCAAGCCTTTTGGCGACTGCAAAAGCGCTCCGTTCCAGTTCTCCACCTCCTCAGCAAGTTCGAGTTGTGGGCGAGTTGGACATGATTCGAGCAAGCACGCGAACATTTGCCGTGAAGTTGGACGACGGGACCGAGTTGAAGGCAAATTTGAACTCTGGAACCGTCGTAGACCTTGCCGAAGAGTTATCAAATCGCGTCACTGTGATCGGCCAAGCGATATTCAAACCATCGGGACGCGTTCTGCGCATAGACGCAGATTTCGTGTCATCGGACGAACGTGAACTTAGCCTTTGGTCCATCGAGCCCCTGCCGGTCGCGGCCGCGTATGCACTTCCGGGTTTGCGCCAGACTCAAGGCCCAAGATCAGGCCTCAATGCCATCGTGGGGGCATGGCCAGGCGACGAGTCAGACGAAGAGATTGCGGCGGCCCTTGAGCGAATGTCGTGATCGATATTGACGACCGGCTTGTGTTGCTTGACACCAGTGTGCTTGTGCACATCGTTCGCAATGATGCAATCGGTCGATCGATGATCGCCGATTACTCGTTGGCTTCAAGACGAGAACGACCATTGATTTCTTCGATCACTCAGGGAGAACTCCTCGGATTGGCCCAGTATTGGGGTTGAGGCAAGCGGAGAGTTGATGTCCTGAATGAATGGTTTAGACAGTTGGTAACCGTTCCGGCCGGATCTCCCCAAGTGGTTCAAACTTACGGCGACCTATACGCTTGGGCGCGATCGAATGGCTTGCCCCCTGGTCAGGACACGCAGCAGAACGATTTATGGATTGCCGCTTGTGCCAAGGTCGCAGAAGCCGTGTTAATTACCAACGATACCGACTTCGACGGTCTCAATCCGACACACATTGACAGGATTTACGTACATCCGGGTTGATATTGAGTGACCTTACTCATTTCTTGTAATCCGGATTACCTTCAGTCCGTATGAGATCGTCCAGCCCCAACTCGTGAAAATCACAACGGTAGAAACGGTACGGACATCCAACATCCCTCGCTGGGTGTGGGTGCGGCTGCATACGGACGACGGCATCATCGGGCTGGGAGAGTCGACCGGTGTATCGTCCCCGGCCGAGGCCCACATCCGGGCCGAGCTGGCGCCTTACCTGCTCGGCAAAGACCCGATGCAGATCGCCCGGTTGCATCAGGGCATGCAGACCGAAATACCAACCGGCCCGAACGGCAGCGCTGAGTGGCGGGCGATCTCGGCTGTTGACATCGCACTCTGGGACATCGTCGGACAGGCCACAGGCCAGCCGATCCATCAGGCGCTCGGCGGCCGCGTGCGTGACTCGATCCCCATCTACAACACCTGCGCCGACTGGCGATATGCGGTCAGGCCGGGCTCGCAGGCGTTCGGGTTGTCGTCGCCGACCGTCCACGAGACGCCGGCCGGGAAGTACGACGATCTGCAGGGCTTCCTGAACGATGCCGGCACGGTCGCCGAGAGCCTTCTGAGCGAGGGCGTCAAGGCGATGAAGATCTGGCCCTTCGACCAGTTCGTGCAGAAGACGAACGGCCAGCACATCTCGGCCGAAGACGTGAACAAGGGGCTGGAGCCGTTCAGAAAGATCCGAGGGCGTGTCGGAAATCGGATGGAGATCATGGCGGAGCTGCACGGGATGTGGAACATTCCTTCGGTCGTGAAGATCGTGAAGGCGCTTGAAGAGGTGCAGCCCTACTGGATCGAGGACGTGACGACGGCGGACAACGTCGAGGGGCTGCGACAGGTCCAGGAGCGAACGCATCTGCCGGTTCTCGGAAGCGAGACCCTGGCGAGCGCGGAGGCGTACCGGCCGATGCTGTCCAGCGGCGCCATACGAATCCTGATGTTTGATACGACCTTCGTCGGCGGGTTCACAGAGGCCCGGAAGGTGATGTCGCTGGCCGAGAGCCACAAGGTCCCGGCCACGCCTCACGATTGCAACGGACCGGTGAACCTGTTCGCCGGGATTCACCTGTGTATGCACGCGCCGAACGCATTCATCCAGGAGACGACGCGGGCCTTCATCCACGAGGTGTACGGGCGCGTTGTCGATAGATTGCCGCGGATCGAGAACGGCATCGTGTATGCGCCTGAAGACCCTGGCATCGGCACGGCGTTACGGGACGATTTTCTCGCGGACCCGGGGACGGTGGTTACGACGATTGAGTAATTCATGCACGAAATGAGATCGGACTCTCCAGGATCGCCCAAAATTACTCCAAGTCATTCTGAGGAGCCTGCGACGAAGAATCTCGTCGCTGGATGCCGACCAGTCACGCTCATTCACGCCACCGACTACTACCCGGGAGATCCTTCGTTTCGACTCAGGATGACATGATTGTGGTCGCACGGATTGGCCGGGTTCTCGCGCGGGGTGGCCTCGTTCGGTAACCCCGTAATTGGCTAATTCAACAAACCACTTGGACCCAGACTGGAGGCCCACATGAAAGTTCTTATCACCGGCGCGGCCGGATTGATCGGCACATCCGTCTGGACGCGGCTCGCCGATTCGCCGGACCGGTACACGCTCAAGGGGTTTGACCTGACGGGCGACCCCGGCCGTGACATCACGGAGGGCAATGTCGCGGATTTCGACGCCGTCCGGGCGGTGGTCGAAGGGCAGGACGCCATCGTTCATCTCGGCGCCAACGGCGGGCCGGGCGATCGATGGGACCAACTACGCGAGTCGAACCTTGTCGGGGCGTACAACATCTTCGAGTCTGCCCGAGAGGCCGGCGTGAAACGAGTGATCTTCGCCTCGACGGGGCAGGTGACCTGGAACTACGAGCAGGAAGACGATCTCGGAGAGGTCATCGGCGGGACTTACGAGGGCGAC
>JAQBUX010000155.1 GCA_027623795.1 Chloroflexota bacterium | reverse complement strand
GTTCTCGGGCGGGACTTCCGACTGGATGTTGTGGACGGAGGCCAGGACGTACCCCCCGCCGCAGCCGAGTCCCGGACTTCCTGCGCGACCTCCTCCGGCGAACCGAAGGGCAGTACCCGTTGGGTGTCGATCCCGCCCCAGAAGCACACGTCGTTGCCGAACTCGGCCTTTAACCGGCCCGGGTCCATCCCATCGGCGTTTGTCTGCACCGGGTTGATCACGTCCACGCCGCAATCGATGATGTCGCCGAGGATCTCGTAGATCGAACCGTCGCTGTGCATGATCACGCGGGCGTCTGTGAGGCGGTGAAGCGTGTCGACAAACCGGGCGTGGTGCGGCTTGAGCATCCGGCGGTAAAGATCACGGCTCACGAACGACTGCGTCTGGATGCCCATGTCGTCGCCGAACGACACTCCGTCGATCAGGTCGCCGACCTCTTTGAGGGCCGTCTCCGCTATCCCGCAGATGACGTCCGTGACCCGTTCCTGCAGGGCCTTGGCGAACGCCTCATTGAGCAGAAGGTCTTCCAGCAGCTCGGTAAATCCCCGGAGACGTTGCGACAGGGCGAAGGTGCTGTTCGGGAGGCCCAGGATGATGGCGTAGTCCGTGTTCCGTCTCAACTCCTCGACCCGATCGCGAAGCCCGCGCACACGGCCCGGGTCGTCCGGGACAGGCCACTCGATCGAATCGACGCTTGAGGGCGCGGGGTCCACGAGGGTCTGCAGCGGTCCCTCGATATTGATGTCAGGGGCAGTGAAATGCGCCTTCTCCCAACGGACACCCCAGTCGTCGAAATAGCTCAGGTCGTCGATCCGCGTCCGGGGACGAACGTCGGGCTGGCCCAGGTGCGCTGACCGGACATCGACGTCGAACCGCTCCAGCACCTCGTCGCTCGGAACGACGACCTGGCCTTCACCACGGACGCCCTCGATGAGTTCCTCGGACTGAAACCCCAGATGCGCCAGCAGCCTGACGTACGCGTCGGGGTGGATCTGGGTGGCCGGTCCACCGCCGAAATCGATCGGCACGCGGTCCGTTTCCTCGTGGTTCAGAGCCCTGACAACGCGTTCCCGGTGACTCAACGACACTGGCGTGCTCCCTCGCTTGCGCTCTTGCGCCGCGGTGTAACATTTGCGGCAACGCGGATATCCGCGCCGCTGGCTGCAGAAAGACCTACCCCATGCCTCCGACCGGCACGATCCGTCGCGTCGATGCCGAGCTTGAGCCGGACGATGTCTGGCGCTGTCTTGGACCCGCGGGCGGGGCGCGCGACCGGCTTGCCGGCGACATCGAGTGGGCGATATCCGAAGCCGTCAGCCTGGCCGAACCGGCTTCCGCCACCAGGGCGTTGCGTGTCCAGACAATGGGGCGTGGAGAGGTCACGTTCGACGGAGGAATCTCCGCCCGCGGCCGGATGCTTCCCCACCTCATGGAAGGCGCCGAGGGCGGCGTTTTTCTGCTCGCCACGGCGGGACCGGGGATCGGCGTTCGCGTATCGGAGTTGTTCGCCGCGGATCGGCCCGTGGAGGCGATCGTGCTCGACGCCGCCGGTTCGGCTATCGCCATGAACGTACAGTCCCGCACGGTCACCGAGATCGCCGACGCCCGTAAAGAAGTGGGCGACCTGATAGGGCCGTGCCTGGTGCCGGGCAACGAGTACTGGGACCTGGAAGGCCAGCGCGCCGTATTTGACGCGCTTCCCGCGCACAGGATCGGCGTCCGGTTGCTGGATTCTCTGCAAATGGACCCTCAAAAGACGCAGAGCGCACTGGTGCCATTCGGAGCCGAGCTTCATATTCTCGATGACCCGGCGTCTTCGCCGTGCAGTAGATGTAAGGCGACGCGCTGCCCAATGCGCCTCGAGCCCTACGCGGCGGCGTGGGAAACCGAAAACCTGTCCTGACCGGAAGTTCCGATCTGGCGGCCCGGGAACACGCGTTACGCCGGGAACCGACCTGCACGGGGAGACGCCGGTCGTGGTGCCAAGCTAGCCGAACAGGTATGAGGATTTCGTGAGGGCCATATGCACCCGCATGAGGGGGCTATGACGGCCATGGATCGCGAAGGCGTGTGTTCGCTACCCGTATACCGGCGACGCGTGCGCAGTTCGCTTCCCGTGGAACCCGGTGGGTACGCTCTCGTGTTCCGGCTCGACCGTACTGTCCGTGTCAGGCCCGGTCGACTGGGGATGATCGATCTTACTGCGGGCCGCTACCTGTACATGGGCAGTGCGTTGTCGGGATTGGCGCCCCGTCTCGCCCGGCATCTGAGACGTCGGAAAAAGCGGCACTGGCACATCGATGCGTTGACCTGCGCAGTCGGGCCGTCTCAGCTCTGGTGGTCGGTTTCCGACGCGCGGTTGGAGTGTGATTGGACTGCGATCGCCCTGACTGACCCCTCCGCGTCCATCCCGGTTTTAGGTTTCGGCTCGTCCGACTGTCGGTGCGCGTCACATCTCGTGAGCTTGCCAGACCTGGCGTCCGTCACAAGGGTGTTCGGCGTGCTGGCAACGCGGGCCTAGCATGTCGATCACCCGGAACACGGGCCCGCCGAGCCCTCTGTCCGACAGCAGGTCAGCGGCAGCCGAGAGGAACTTCCCGGCTGGTCGCTTGAGTTAACCTTCCCCGCAGTTTTCCGCCACCCCCTGAACCATTCAGTTTTCGAGGAGCCGACCAGATGCCGTTCGAGAAGATCATCTCCGAGACGACGCCCGAAGGGGTGCTCATCCTCACGATGAACGACCCGGACACTCTGAACGCCCTTGGCGAGCCGTTGATGCCCGAGTTGGAGTCGGAGGTGGACCGTTTCGCCGCAGACGGAGACCTGCGTGCGTTGGTCATCACCGGCGCGGGAAGGGCTTTCTCGTCCGGCGCCAACGTCCGCGGATTTCAGCGCCGCATCGACGACGCCGCGGCGTCCGCGGCAGATCACCCCGAGAGCAGGGCGACGTCGTGGGAAGAGCTTGACCCGGACTACACGGCGCGCGAGATGCTGCAGGTCAAAACGGGCCCGCCGATCGTTACCAAGCTCCACAACTTGCACAAGCCGTCGTTCGCCGCCGTGAACGGCCACGCTTACGGCCTCGGGTGCGGAATCGCACTGTCTTGCGACATCCGGATTGCCGGAGAAAGCGCACGGTTCAACGAGGCGTTCATCAGGAACGGACTGGTGCCGGCGGACGGCTCCGCATGGCAGCTTCCCAAGCTGGTCGGCATGGCGAACGCTCTGTGGATGCAGTATTCGGGCGAGCCTGTCGACGGGAACGAGGCGTACCGGATAGGGCTGGCCAATCGTGTCGTGCCGGACGACAAATTGATGGAGACGACGATGGAGATGGCGACCAAGCTGGCGCGCGGTCCCGTGTACGCCATGGGAATCGTCAAGCAGTTGATCCATCAGGGCTACGAGCAGGAGCTGTCAGAGCACCTGCCGTTGGCGTCGCGCGGCCAGGACCTGACACGCAAGACGTATGACCACAAGGAGGGCGTGGCCGCCTTCCTGGAGAAACGTAAGCCGGAGTTCCGGGGGTATTAGGCTCGGCGTTCGATTCCCTTCTCCCAGCGGGAGAAGGCGCAGGATGAGGGAGAAGTCCCCGGAACGAGCACCCGACGTTCGGCGGACGCGGCGTCCTTCGAGCGCCTCAGCGCGCCAGGGTATCGGCGACTTGCCAGCGGTCCGATACAAACAATGAGAGGTGTACATATGCCCGGACCCTTAGATGGCGTCCGCGTCCTCGAGTTCTCGCAGATCGTCGCGCTGCCTTTTTGCGGCGCGGTCCTGTCAGACCTCGGCGCCGAGGTGATCAAGGTCGAGCCGCTGGCTGGCGATCCCCATCGCAACCGCGGCACGGTCATGCCGAATGAGGGCAAGCGTTTCCAGTCGCTGAACCGGGGCAAGCAGAGCGTCGCCGTCGACCTTCGCGACTCGCGCGGACTCGACTTGATCTATCGCATCGTGCCGACGGTGGATATCGTGACGATCAACTACCGACCCGGTGTCGCCCAGCGTTTGGGCATCGACTACGAGACCTTGAAGGACCTCAATCCCGGGTTGATCTACTGCGAGATCACTGGCTTCGGAAATCGCGGCCCGATGGGTGATCGTGGCGGCACGGACATCGTGGCGAACGGCTATAGCGGTCTGATGATGGCCGATCAGAAGGTTGACGAGCACGGCCAACCGGCGAACATCAGCGCCATCTCGCTCGCCGACTACTGCGCCGGATTTTCGGCAACGGTCGGGATCACCTCCGCGCTGTATCACCGGGCGATTACCGGACAAGGCCAGAAACTCGAAACGTCGTTGCTGCAGGCCGCGCTCGCAGTCCAGGACACGGTGGTGATGCGCGAGCCGGTGCACGACGCCACGCTGCGTGACCCCATGGTGGACGAGATCCGCGGTCTGAGAGAGAGGGGAGCGGACTACACAGAGATCCGCGATGCCTACGTCCGGGGACGGGGCGCGACCCGGGTCGCGGCGCGCGCCTACTACTCCACGTACCGGGTGAAGGACGGGTCCATGGTGCTGGGCGCGTTGACCCCGGCGAATCGAGCCGCCGCCCGAAAAGTCCTCGGGATCGCACACGACCCGAGCGACGAGCCAGATTTTGACGAGTCGCAGATCGACAACATGGAACGGGCGACCGCGCTCCATCATGAAATGCGATCACTGTTGCGTGAAAAAACGCTCACGGACTGGATCGAGGCGTTCACCGCCGCTGGCGTTCCCGTTGCGCCGGTCAACATGCCGGAAGAGATGTCGGACGATCTGCAGGTCGAGGCGATGGGGTTCATGCGGGAGTTAGAGCACCCGCTCTTCGGCCCGCAACGGCTGGCCGGCCCCGTGGTGTCGATGTCTGAGACGCCCACCGACATCCGTGGAGTCTCGCCGGGCCTCGGGGCGGACACGGAGTCAGTGATGCGCGAGGCGGGTCTCAGCGCGGACGAGATCGAAACGCTGCGGCGAGACGGCGTGATCCTGTAGTGGTCGGCATTCCGGCGGTAGAGTGGCGTTGGACCGCGTCATCCCTCACGAAACGACCCGATCGAAGATGGCATAGCGGGCGTTGGCGGAAGGGGCTGACGATCAGGCGTTTGACACACTCGCGGCACCCACCCTCAGGTTCTCGAAGGGTGTACTGACCGCAGCGCTCGTCGTAACCGGCAGATTCGAGCGAGGCGCAACGCACATCGCGATGCGCGCGAGTCGGGCCGTGCCCCGTCGGAGATAGTCGTGCCGAAGACCAAGGCGGTAGCGACACCCTTCGAGAACCTCAGGGTGGGCTGCCGCCATTTGGACTGTAGGTGCGGACCCGGTATTCTCGGCCATGATGCCCGGGAAGTACTACGAGCCCGTTGCCGCGCCCATTAATCCGGACTACGCTGCGAATGGCGATATCTTCTCGAACCGGCCACCAACGATCTCCTGCGCGTCCAGACCCAGCCAGTCCTCAAGCAAGTCCGTGTACAGGCCGCGGAAGTCGAAATTGTAGGCCAGGTCGCCTTCGATCAGCCGTCCGACATCCAGTGACGGGTATTCCGAGTAGTGGCCGCCCTTGACTGAATCCCCGATCACGAACGAAACGCCGCCGGAGCCGTGGTCGGTCCCATTGCCGTTGTCCTTCACACGCCGCCCGAATTCGGAGAACACGAGAATCGTCACCTCGGGTCCGAGGTCGTGCTCTTCGAGGTCCTGGTAGAAGGCGCGAAGACCGGTCGAGACCTCCTCCCACAGATGCCTCTGCAGGGCTATCTCGTTTGTGTGGGTGTCCCACCCGGCGGAGTTTGTGTAAAAAACACGGGTGCCGAGGTCTGCGAAATGGACCTGTGCGACGCCCTTAAGGCTTTTGGCGATCGGGTTGTCCGGGTACTCGACCGTGGACTCGTACATCGCAGGGGCCTGCTTGAGGATGTCCGCGCCCTTGAGGGCGTCCAGGCCGGTGCGACCCAGGTAGTCCATAACCCAACCGCTGCCGACGCCGGGGGAGTAGATGCGGCTGAATGCGTCCAGCGCCTGCGCCCGTTGGTCCTCGCCGGACATGCCGGTGAGGAGGCCGTAGTCGTCCAGGTTTCCGACCGACGCCACAGGTACACCGGGAGCCGCCAGGGCGCGCGGCAGACCATTGCCGAAGTTGACTGCCGTAACTACGTTGGAGCCCGTCGGGTCCAACTGTTGGACGGCCTGCCCCAGCCAGCCTTTGTCTCCGACCCGGTCCGGGGTGGCGGTGTGCCAGATGTCCATCGACCGGAAGTGAGAACGGCTGGGCGTCGGATAGCCGATGCCATGGATGATGGCGACTCGACCCTGGTCGTAAAGCTCCTTGAAGGCGCCCATCCCCGGGTTCAGCCCGAGGCCGTTGTCGAGCGGAATGACCTCGTCATCGGTGATCCTGACGTCGGCCCGGGAGTCACGATAGCGCGGGTCTTCCCACGGGACGATGCAGTTCAGGTAGTCGTTGCCGCCCGATAGCTGGACGATGACCAGCACCTTGTCTCGTTGTTTCGCCATCGTTTCCTCCCTGGTGGGCCGTGCCTCTCATCGAGGTCGATCCGGCCCTGAGGTTTCCGGGCCGATGTCGTGTCGGCGCGTTTGTTTGTTAGACCTTTTCCCAGACCTGGAACCGGTGTCTTCCGGTCTCCAGGACGAGCAGCAAATTATCG